>NZ_JBFULV010000011.1:0-96624 GCF_054049715.1 Rhizobacter sp. P5_C2
GCTGTCGCGTGCGGCGGCGCCGGTGCCGTGGCCGCCACCGCGTCGGGCGGCGCGACGATCGCGCCCAGCGCCACCGCGGCGGCCCACGGCAAGGTCGGCACGAGCGCATGGGCCACGACCGCCACCGCGGCCGTGGTCAGGCCGACGGCGACGATCACCAGGCTGGCGAGCGGCGCCCAGTTGTCCCGGAGATCCCTCAGCGACGCGTCGTAGCCGGCATCGACCAGGATGGGCGCCACGAACAGCGCCAGCACGAGGTCGGGTGGCAGGCTCATCCGGGGCGCGCCGGGGATCAAGGCCAGCAGCGCGCCACCGATGGCGAGGAAGACCGGGTACGGCGCCCCCGCGCGCCGCGCGGTGGCCGCCAGGACCACGGCCGCCATGAAGAGGATCAGGAGCTGTTCGAGTTCGTGCACCGGCGCAAGTATGGCCGCGCCGCCACCGCAAGGAAAGGCACGAAGCGGTGGCGGCGACCGCGATCCGTCAGGGCCGGAAGGCCACGGTGCGCACCGTCATCTGCACGCCGCGCTGGTCGTTCCAACGCGGGAACACCGAGAAGCTGCCGATGCGCGCGATGTCGAGGCAGGCGGCGGCCCCGGCCAGCACCGTGCTCATCGGCACCGACACCGTGGCCCACGCGCCTTGCGGCGGCCGGCCGATCGAGATGTCGGCGGTCGCACAACCGGCGCCGCTCTCCAGCTTGAGGGTCAGGTCCGAGGTGTTGCTGCCGTAGAGGTAGGGGTAGACCTCCAGCGTCAGCCGCCCGGCCCGGTACGCCGACAGGTCGGTCGCCGGGCCGCTGATGAAGACCATGCCGTTGGCGCCCGCGGCGTTCGAGAACTGCATGCGGATCTCAGCCGGCGACGCACCCACCGGGATCACCTGCCAGCTGACGTGGCCGGCCGTGCTCTGGTAGCTGCTGAAGCCGAAGCCCGGTGCGACGCCGTTCGGGCCGAACAGCGCGAAGTCGCTCTGCTGCCCCGAGCAGCCCGAGACCCCGCCCCCCAGCGCACCGCCCTTGACCACCTTCAGGTTGGTGAAGGCCAGCGTCAGCGCGCCCATCGACTCGAGGCTGAACGGCGTGTCGATGCTCGCGAGGTTGGCGCCGGTCGACGCGAAGCAGCTGAGCGGGATCTTCAGCGTCTGCTTGACGTTCAGCGGCAGGCTGCGCAGCGTCTGCGTCAGGTTCACCGTGCCGCGGCACGGGTAGCCGCAGTCCATGTGCAACTGCACCGCGGCGGCAGGCGCCTGCGAGACGATGGTGTCGAACTCCAGCGTGCCGTCGGTGTAGCCCGAGAGGTTCTGGCCGCTCGCCGCCTTCGAGAAGATCTGGCCCGGCGAGAACCAGGTGACCAGCTTGGCGTCCTGCTGCGTGTTGATCTGCGTGGTCTGCACCCGCATCGCCGCGGTGCCGGTGGCCGGAACGTTGAGGGTCGCGTTCAGGTCGCTGCCGACCGGCACGCTGGCCCAGTTGTTGGCGGCGGTGTTGACGTTCAGCGCAAACGGCGCGACGTCGCCCTGGTTGAACAGCACCAGCGTGCCGCTGCCTTGGCCGCAGGCCGAGGGCACGGCCGGTGTCGGCAGCGTGCCGACGCTGGCGGTGTTTGCATAAGTCAGCCCGTAGCCCGGCGCGAATTGCGGCGGCTGGCCGTCGCCGAGGTTCAGCGGCGTCTGGCAGGCCGAGGCCGGCCACGAGAACGACAGCGTGCCGTTGAAGTCGAAGCCGACCGCGCCCTGCGCCGTGCGGTAGAGCACGTCGCTGACGCCCTTGCCCTCGGTGCCCGGCAGCCAGCCGGCGACGAAGGCATCGGACTTGTTGATCAGGTCGTTCGCGTACAGCGGGCGACCCGCCAGCAGCAGCGTCACCACCGGCTTGCCCTTGCCTGACACCGCGTTCAGCGCTGCCAGGTCCTCCGGGTAGTTGGCCGCGTGCGCGAGCGTGCGGCTGCCCTTGATGTCGCCGGCGCCTTCGGCATACGGCGTCTCGCCGATCACCGCGATCACCACGTCGTAGTTGGCCGGGTTCTTGTCGGTGCCGGTCGCGCTGTACTCGACGTTGGCGCTGCCGGCCGCCTCCTGGATGCCGGCCAGCACGGTGTCGCTGATGCCGGTGAAGTCGGCATTGCTGTTGCCGGTGCCCTGCCAGGTCAGCGACCAGCCGCCCGACTGGTTCGAGATGCTGTTGGCGCTCTTGCCGACCACCAGCGTCTTGCGCCCGCGGGCCAACGGCAGCAGCACGCCGTTGTTCTTGATCAGCACCAGCGACTTGCGCACCGCGTCGCGCGCCAGTGCACGGGCCACCAGCTGGCTTTGGACTCCGGCCCCGGCGGACTGCGACGGCTTGCGCCCGTTGAACAGCCCCGAGCGCATCTTGACCCGCAGGATGCGCGTCACCGCGTCGTTGATGCGCGCGATCGGGATCGCCCCCGAGCGCACCTGGGCCGAGGTGTTGCCGATGAAGGCCTGCCACTCGTCGGGCACCATCACCATGTCGATGCCGGCGTTGATGGCTTGCGCGCAACTCGCGTTGCTGCAGCCGGGTACCTGGCCGATGCCGTTCCAGTCCGACACCACGAAGCCGTCGAAGCCGATCTTGGTCTTGAGGATGTCGGTCAGCATCTGCTTGCTGCCGTGCATCTTGCCGACGTTGATGCCGGCGGCTGCATTGGTCCAGCTGTTGAAGGACGCCATCACCGTCTGCGCCCCGGCGCCCAGCGCGCTGTAGTAGCCCTGGCCGTGGATGTTGATCATGTCGGCGGTCGACGCCATCGTCACGCCCTGGTCGACGCCCTGGTCGGTGCCGCCGTCGCCCATGAAGTGCTTGGCGGTCGCGACCACGTTGGTGTCGCTCGCGAAGCTGCCCTGCAGGCCGGTCACGTAGGCGCCGGCGTAGGCGCGCACGATGGTCGGGTCCTCGGAGAAGCTCTCGTAGGTGCGGCCCCAGCGGTCGTCGCGCACGACGGCGATCGTCGGCCCGAAGATCCAGTTGATGCCGGTGGCGCGCACCGCCTGGCCGACCGCCGCGCCGATCTGCTGCACCAGCGCAGGGTCATGCGCCGCGCCCAGCCCGATGTTGTGCGGGAACAGCGTCGCCTGGTAGACGTTGCTGTGGCCGTGGATCGCGTCGGTGCCCCAGATGATGGGGATCTTGGTGGCCATCGAGCTGGCCATCGACGCGTTGTAGTACTGGTCGGCCAGCGCCACCCAGGCGGCGGCACTCGCGTGCTTGTCGCCGTTCGGCCACGAGCCGCCGCCGTTCAGCACCGAGCCGATGAAGAACTGCCGCACCTGGTCGGGCGTGATGCTCTTGATCTCGGGCTGCGTCATCTGCCCGACCTTCTGCTCGATCGTCATCGCCGCGACGATCTGCGCAATGCGCGACTCCATCGCCGGGTCGCGCGCGATCGCGCTGGTGACGGCCGGCCAGTCGGTGTAGGTGGGGGCGGGCGCGATGACGGCAGCGGCCTTCTCGGGCGGGGCGCCGGTGGCATGGGGGCTCGTTTCCTCGGCTGAGGCCGAACCGCCTCCGCCGCAGCCGGCGGCCAGCAGCGCGCTCAGCACGCCCAGGGCCGCGGCACCGTGCCGGGCAAGGTGCTTCGAATTCATGGTGTCTCCTCGGGATCTCGGAATGGCGGTCGGTCCGGCATCCGCTTTCTCTTCGTGGCGCGTTCGAGGGTGAACGGTCAAGTATGGAAGCGGTTCCACAGATTGTTGGGGATGCGGCAAACCTCCTTGCAGAGGGATAACCCGCTGGTCAACGCCGTATCGTCGCAAAGACCATGGAACTCTTCGCCATCTGCAAGCAACTCAGGCTTTGATCAACACGCCGTGGTCCCGCGGCATCACAGGAAACCTTGAATGGCAACAGACCACCAACGCATCCTGATTCTCTGCAAGACTTACCCGTCGCCCAGTGTGCGTTACGTCGAGACGTCTTGTGTGGCCGGCATGGCTGAGGACGGCCGGCTGGTCCGCCTGTTCCCAGTGCCCTTCCGGCTGGTTGAGGATGATCAGCAGTTCAAGAAATGGCAGTGGGTCCGCGCCCGAGTGCGCCGCGCACAGGACGATGCCCGACCGGAGAGTCATCGCGTCTCGGTCGACACGATCCTGCTGGAAGGCGAGCCCTTGCCCACGCGCGACTACTGGATCGCGCGGCGAGAAGCGATCGAGGGAGTGCCGGTTTTCAATTCTTTCGACGCATTGGATGCGGCACGTGAAGCCGATGGCGTGACGCTGGGTCTCGTGCGCCCCAGCCGGCTGCTGGGCCTGGACATCACACCCGTGGACAACGCGGAATGGACCGAGGATGAGAAGGCAAAGCTGCTGCAGGAGCAGCAACAGGGCAACCTGTTTGATGCCAACGAAGATCAGCGCTCGTTGAAGACGCTGAAGAAGCTGCCCTGCGACTTTCACTACCGCTACGAATGCCAGACTGAGGCTGGCTCGGCCGAGTTCCGGCACAAGCTCGTGGACTGGGAGGCCGGTGCCCTGTATTGGAATGTGCATCGCCGTGACGACTGGCAGGATGCGTTTCGCCAGAAGTTCTTGACGGAGTTCAGCGATCGAGACGTGCTCTTCCTGCTGGGCACCATCCACCGCTTTCCCAAGCAGTGGTTGATCGTCAGCGTGCTCTACCCACCTAGGCTGCCAGACGCGCTGATGCGTCAGCAATCACTGTTCTAACGGTCAGATGCTGCACGGCCGGCGCGCCGGCCTGGTGAGCCGCACGGGCGACATAGGTGCGGTGGCAAAAGCCGAAATCGGCCTCGAAGCACACGAGGCAGGCGCTCTGAGCGAGCACCGTTTGGGTCAGGTCAGCGATTTCGGCCTTCTGGGTGGCCAGGTACGCGAGGAAGCCGCGGGTGTACGCCTGCCAGTCACCGTCCGCCTTGTAGCGATTCCGAACGGGCTTCGGGCAACCGAGTGCCGGGCGGTGCTCGTACGCGATGCCCTCCGCCGCCAACGCCTCACGGAAGGATGTCTTGGAGAAGCCCTTCTTGCGTGACAGCGGCAACTCGCGCACATCCACGATCAGCTCGATGTGCGCCTCCTTGAGGCGCTCGATGAACGCGTCAATCGACAGACCTTCGTAGCCGAAGGTGAACAGAGCGCGTGCAGGACGGTGTGCGAATGAAGCCAAGGTGAGGACCAGGCGAGGGAATGAGAGATGAAGTTTACCGAGTGAGGGCCATAGCGGTGAGCGCGAAGGATTTCCGTTCCAACGGGAGGGAGTCGAAGGCAGCAATGCAGTGTCCGTGGTGAAATCCGACGACATGATCGCGCGGGTGCCCTGAAATGGCCGCGGAACCTCAGGAGTAAACACTCTCTCATGTCGACCGTCCGCAGCTAGCGACCGTGGCGTACACACCCTCTGACGAGACCGCCTATCGTTTCGGCGCCACTGCGCTGGGCATGTTTGCCGGCATGGTGCTGGGCGTGGCCTTGATCGCGCTCGGCTTTGCCACAGGTGGCTTCCTCCCGTCGATTCCGCTTCTCGTTTTTGGCGGTGGGGCGGCGGGGGCCCTGACAGGTCTGTTCTTTCCGGCGGTTGCGATGCTGCTCGCTGAAGGGGCAGCCCATTTTGTGATTGGGTCGGCAAGTGCCGCCTCGGACGAGCAGGTATTCCCCGAACGAGATGCATCGCGTTGGCTGGTTGCCGCTTTCTTCTTCGGCGGGGCCTACGGCGCAGCTCGGTGGGGCCCGCGATGGACACCGCTTCGGGATCCATTGTTTTGGCAGCGTGGCTGTCATCGCGCGCAGAGGCGAGACAGGTGCAGCAGGACGAAGCCGCCGACGTCGGTCCGCTGCGTGACGCAGTCGAAGCTTGCAAGGACGTTGGCGTCGTCATTGCGCAGCGCGACAAAACCGCCGTTCGGTGCCAGGCGCTTCAGCGCCTCAGCCGGGGCGGTGACGAACTCCGCCCGGCCTGCGCTGTAGAACGAAGCCGAGTGAAGCCGTTCGGTCACGAACACCAGCGGCTCGGCATTCTGATGGCGCTGCGCTTCCCAGGCGCTGATAACGGCCTTGGCGGAGCTGCTGCCGAAAGTGCCCGCACGCTCAGCGTGGATGAGGAGTCCCAGCGCACTGGCGGTCGACAGTGCCAGTCCCCCGGCAATCCAGGCGTGCATGCGTTCTGAGCCGACGCGACGCCACAGCCAATGGCTGGCCAGCAACGCCATCGCCGGGAGGGCCGGCAGCGCATACGGCAGGATGATGTTGCGCGCCGCTGTGAAGAACACGAGCGGCGCCAGTGACCAGCACGCGAGGTAGGCTTGCCATGAGCGCGTGTCGACATCGGGGCTGGCAGGCTCGGTCCGTGCCACACGAGGCGTGGATGCAGCGGCCAGCAGCAGCAGCGGCCAGGGCAGGGTCGACACAAGGGCGAAGAGCCAGATCGTTCCCGGAGGAAAGGCATGGGCGAAGCCATAGCGGTCGCCGGACCATCCCGGCGTGAGGAAGCGGTGCCAATGTTCACCGACGAGGTAGTAGTCGATGAAGCCGGGCGTCTTCAGTTCTGCCGCGATGTACCACCAGGCGGCAGCCGCGGTCGTCGCTGCCAGCCCCGGAATCCACGGGACGTCCCTCAGCAAGCGGCGCCCCTGCCCTGTCCACACGGCCCAGGCCGCCGTCGGCAAGCCTGCCAGCACGAGTGCCAGCGGGCCCTTGGCCAGCAGTCCGATCGCCAGGCCGGCGAACAACAGGATGGCGCCGTCGCGATACCGCGGCCCGTGCAAGGCCTGCCATAGGCCGCACAGCGCGAGCGTGTTGCCGACCACGAGGGCTTCGTCGGTCATCACGGCGCCGGCCGATACAAGGAACAGGGACGCACCGCACAGCAGGCCGAGGGTGGCCAGCGGTGGGGTGTCGCGGCGTGATGCCGCCAGGCGGCCGCATGCTGCGGCGACGAACAGCATGCAGAGGAAGTGGGGCAGCCGGGCCGCGAGCTCGTTGACGCCGAACACCTTCATGCTGGCCGCGGTGAGCCAGAACGACAGCGGCGGCTTGGCCCAGAACGGCACGCCGTTGTCATGCCAAGGCGTGATCCAATCGCCGAGCTCGAGCATCTTGCGGCCGATCTCGGCATAGCGCGCCTCGGTGGTCTCCATCAACGGCAGCCAGGCCATGGCGAACAGGCGCAGCGTCAGCAAAGCGGCGATGAGCAGCACCATCGCCTTCGACAGGCGACCTGCAGGGCTTGTGGCCGGCATCGCTCAGAAGAGATACAGGTAGCCGAATCGGACGCCGTCTTGCCTGGAACGCTCCACCAAGGGGCTGTCCTTGATGCCGGCGCCCAAGCGGGTCGTGTTCAGGTCGAGCGAAAGCTTGTGGCGCGGTGCGAGCGAATAGCCGATCCGCACCCCGGCTTCAACGTTCGTCGTGGACTTGCCCGGGTAATACGGGCGCGTCGAGGTGGATTCATCCGCGCGCACGCCGTAGTAGTAGTCGACGTACTTGCCGTCGAAGCGGTGGAGTGCGAGGCGCGGTGTGAAATCGAAGTCTCCGGCCTTGAACTCACGTTCGATGCTCAGGCTGGCGCGTTTCCCTTTGCTTTTGCTGGAGGCGTCTCCCAGAAGTTCGACGGACAGGGTGGCAATGTCGGTAGTCAAGCTGCTCGCGCCGCCGACCCAGAAGCTCGCCTTGCGCTCGGCCATACCGGCCAGGTAGGGGGAGTCGCCGGGTTCGTATCCGTCCCCGGCATAGTGCAGCCTTGCGCTGAACGACAGGGCGTCAGTCGACAGCAGCTTCAGATCGAGGGTCGGTCCGATCAAGCTGACCCAGCGGCTGTCATAAAAGATGAAGGGCAGTGCCTTCGCCTTGTTGTCGAAACTTCGATAAGGCTTGCGGTCGTACAGGGTCACGAGGCCGAGGCCCCATTGCGAGCCTTGCCGTTCCTCGTCGGCCTGAGCGGAGAACAGCGTGAGCAGGCCCAGGGCGAGGACACCGGCTCTGACGACGGGACGAATGTGGGACATCATGGAATTCCAGGGGTGGGTTGAACCGGCCAGCGACTTGTCGCGGCACATGACACGAACGAGCGGATTGGGGCGCCCGATGCGTGAAGCAACCGTGAGGTTCGCCAGGCGTCCCGAGCGCCCTTTTGCAGGCGGCTTCAGTGAATGAACTGGCAACGGTCAGAATGGAAGGCGTTGACGTGTCCTCGCTGCGCAGCAATTCCGCACGCGACGTCCATCCATGAGGCCCGTGATGCATCGCGAACGTGTTTTGCTCGTCGAAGACAACCGAGACCTGGCTGCCTCGATCCTGGAGACTCTGGAAGAGTCCGGGTTCGATCCGGACTATGCAAGCGATGGTGCGCAGGCACTGCGACTGGTGGAGAGCACATCACCTCCGTTCGATGCGGTGCTGCTTGATGTAGGTCTCCCGCGCATCAGCGGATTCGACGTCTGCACGCGACTGCGCAGCGATGGTTTTCGCTCACCCATCCTGATGCTCACCGCCCAAGGCGCCCCGGACCAGGTTGTCGAGGGGCTCGACAGGGGAGCCGACGACTACATCGTCAAACCCTTCGAATCCAAGGTGCTGGTCGCCCGCGTCCGGGCCGCGATTCGAAGGTTCCTGACCGTCCCGAACACTGCCGGCGTCGTCCAGGGCGCCGGCCTCACCTTGGACACCAGGCAATGGAAGCTGCTGATCTCGTCGGGCGAGACCTGCGCACTGACGCCGCTCCAAGGACGTCTCCTTCACACCCTGATGCGACACGCGCCACGCGTCGTCTCGCGCGACGAGCTCGAGAGCGCCTTGTGGGGCGATGACGACCGGCCTGCAAGCGACGCATTGCGCACGCATCTCTACCAGCTTCGCCGTCTGATCCACAATGCTGGAGGCCGCGCAGTCATCCAGACGCGAGGCAAGCAAGGCTATTGCCTGGAGCCCTGATGGCAAGCTTCGTTTCCACCGCGGAGCGGTCGAAGACGCTGTTCGCGAGGATGTGGCATCTGCTGTTGGTGATCCTTGTGTTGACGTTTGCGGTGAACGCGTTTCTCGTGAAGGGTGCGCTGCACCTGGGATCGGACTTCCAGACCGAGCGCCGCCTGCAGCGCATCGGCGACCACTGGAGCAAGCAGGCGAAGTTGGAGGAGCCGCTCGGGATCGATCCTGTCACCGTCATCTATCCCCGTTATGAGCTGCTCCCGCCCGAGCTGCAGCGGATGTTGTCGCCGGACAAGCGCGGCATCGTGGAGCTCGGCAACCAGGACCTGGACTACTACGTGCTGGCGCAGCCCCATGCGACCGGCCGCGCCTTCTACGTTGTCGAGTCCCACGCCGAGGTCAAACCGACCGAGACCATCGAGTCTCAGGTCTTCGTCTGGTACCTGATAGGCATTGTTCCGTTCGCCCTGCTGCTGCTATGGCTGTGCAAGAGGATCACCGGACGGGTCACCGCGCCGATGCTGGAGGTCGGGCGCCTGGTTTCGGCGCGCGATCCCCGAAGCCTCGAGAAGGTCGCACTGCCGGCCAATTCCCCCGTCGAGATCGAGGTCCTCGTCGTCCAGATCAACAGCGCACTGCAGAGAACGTCGGACGCTCTGGATCGGGAGCGCAGTTTCACCCGCTTCGCGAGCCATGAGCTGCGTACGCCAGCGGCGATCGTGCAAGCAGCTCTTGAGCGCATCGAGGCGCACAGCAGGCCGGAGCAGGGGCCGGCGATCGAGCGTGCCCACCGGGGGCTGCGTGACATGCACGCACTGGTCGACACGTTCTTGCAACTGTCCGGCGATACGGTCCGACCGGTGTCGGACGTGCTGTCGATCGATGAAGCTTGGGTGAGATCCTTGATCCGCCATCTCATGGGCGAGAGCCCGAGCCATGCGTTCTCGGTCCTGGAGCGGCATCCACTGTTGCTTTCGGCCCCTGCGACGACGGTCCACGTGCTCGTGGCCAACATGCTGAAGAACGCCGTCTTCCACGGTGGCCCGGAGCGCATTGAAGTGGTCGTCGACGAGTGCAGTATCGAGGTGCGGAATGGGCTTCCTGACACGCCATCGACGGCAGGCTTCGGGCTGGGGACCCAGATCGCGCATCGGATCTGCGAGCGGTTCGGCTGGACTTTCACGCTGACGGTGGCAACGCACCTCGCGGTGGCCCGGTTGTGGGTTCCCCCCGAGCGGCAGGCCTGATGATCGGATCAATGCTGATTGTCAAGACGCACCCAGTGCTGTTCAGCGAACGCCGCCTGGTGTAGCAAAGTCGACTTCCTCTGCTGTTGCGATTCCGTTCTTCCGTCCGGGGTAGCTGATCCACTTCATCGCGACGTTCAAGTCGGCAACGACGCTTGGGGCCTCAATCTTCGGCCCGTTCTCAAGCTCGAGACTCTTCGTCGTGTGCGCATCCTTGACCAGAGTCAGGTCGTAGCCGCGATCCAGTGCGCCATAGGCGGTGGCACGGATGCACCAGTTGGTCGCGGCGCCGGCCAGAACGATGTGCGTCGCGCCGATGCGCGCAAGCTCGGCTTCGAGCCCCGTCTCTTCGAACGACGACTCGAAATGCTTGTAGATCCGCGCTTCGCCTTGCGCGGGAACCAATTCTGGTACCAGTTGCCATGACGGCGAGTCGCGCACGAGTTCCTTGTCGTCATGTTGCACCCAGATCACGGGGACAAGTTGCTCTCGGGCGCGCTCAACAACGCGCGCGACGTTGTTGACGACTCGCGTGGTCTCCCAGGCTTCGGCTACGACGCTGACTTGAACGTCAACTACGACGAGCGCTGCTTGATTTCCGGCGCGGACTGTGGACATGGTCAGGATGCCTTGATGCGAGGTGGAGGGCAGGCGATCGATCTTCTGCGGCCGAACGTTCGAGTCAACCGGCCCGCGTAGGCAAGCGCCGCAAGCCCGGACTGAGATGATGCACCATGTGCCTCAGTCCGGGCTTGCGGCGCTTGCCGTAGCGGGTCCGGTTGAACGAGATGTCAGGCCTCATTGCCATACTCCGCCGGCAAGTCTTGCTGAAAATGCATCCCCACCTTGGATCAATCAAGCGCATGGCCAATTGCACGCGAACCCTTCTCCTCGTTGCGTTCGGCGCGGTGATCGCGTCGGGAGCCTGCGGTCAGACAAGGCCGTCGGGTCATCGTTCATGCGAACTAGGGTATGACAACAGCATCTTCGCTCCGAAGTCATGGCCTGAGCCGGACCTCGATTCGTACGCCCTGCGAAACCTGGGCATCGTCGTTCCGCAATACGATCACTTCTATCTGTTCATCGCCTACCGGAAGCTGTCCGCACTGTCGTTGACTCCCACGGATGTCGAACGGTTGCGGCCGTTCGATCCGTGCTGGGACGACGGATCGAGGCAATGGCATGGCCATGACGGGTGGTCTGCGTCCCCGATGCAATCGGCGCAGGAAGCCTGGCGGGATGCCCGGGCGAGGGTCCTTCCGCCATCTGGGCGGTCGCAGCAGAATGGCAGCTACGATTCCGTGCTGGGATACCTGGGCCGTTCCGTTCCGAACTGCAACCCGGACGCATATCGCAATGCCGCCCGTACCTTGCTCGACAGGTTGGCAGTGCACGGCGGGGATCCGTTCGTGGTCGAGTGGGCACGGGGGCAGGACCTGGTCCTCGGGAAGTGCACGGCGGTGTCCGACGAGCTCCCCGCCGCGGCGCCGGTGAACGCCCCGGATTGGTATCGCCATGACCGGGCGTACCAGACCGCCGCGGCACAGTTCTACGCGGGCCACTACCAGCGCGCCGCTGAAGCCTTCGACGCTATCGCACAAGAGTCGTCATCGCCCTGGAAGGACATCGCGCCCTACTTGACCGCACGTTCCCTGATTCGGCAGGCAAGCATCGACCGGGCGGCGGATAACGAAGCTTTGCTGACCGATGCCAGAACCCGTCTCGATGCTGCTGGCGCCGCGATCAAGGACGAGGCGCTGCGTGCCGATATCGCCCGGTTGGTGCAGCGAGTTCGCCTGACGCTGGAGCCGCAGGCCGTCAAGGCCGAGTTGGACCAGCACCTCAGCGCTGCGACGCTGCCTCAAACGATCGGACAGGACGTGCGGGACTTCGATCCGAAGGCTTTGCTCGAATTGCCCGCTGACGCCGATGGCCGACGGTTCAGTCAATGGCTGGACGCGATGCGGAGTACCCCGGAGTTGAACGGCGGCGAAGGTCGGCCGGCCAACGATTTGTGGCTCGTGGCTGCACTGCAGAACTCGAGCGCCGGCGGCCCCGAGGTGCCCCAGCTGCTGGCCCGCGCCTCGAGAGTCCCAAAGGCGTCACCCGCCTACTACACCGCGCAGTACCACATCGTGCGATTGACGCCCGAGCACGATCGGGCGATGAGGATCACCCGCGAGCTACTGGCCCTGCCGGATGACGAGTTCTCACGGCAGGACAAGAATCGGCTCAAGGCTGCGGCGATCGGTCATGCCCGGACGCCGCCTGAATTTGCCCTGCTTGCTTACAGGCAGCCCATCGCCATGACTTCCGCCAGGTACGACAAGGCCTCCTTGCCGGTCGTGGACTCTGCCACCGCCAAGGTGCTGAACGGGGCATTGCCCCTGGACACTCTGTTCGCGCTGTACGCCGATGCGGCGACCCCTGCACCACTGCGCGACGAATTGCAGGGAGTTGTCTGGGTGCGCGGGCTCGTGCTCAAGCGATGGGACGTCCTGCATCGGTTGAAACCTGCGCTGCAGGCGCGCCTGGCATCGGCTTCCCCGATCCTCTCGCAGCTGGACGCGGCCGAGGACCCGGCGGAGAAGGCCGCCATCGGTGCAATGTTTCTCGCGCGCTACCCGGGGCTCGTCGGCTCGATCGCCACCGGGATCCGGTGGGCGTCTCTGGGCGACGTGGGGGACATTGCCATCGCGAATATGCGTCCTTCGCAACTCGAAGAAGGCAGTCGGGGAAACTGGTGGTGCAGCCTCCCGGAGGGACGTTATTTCGCCAGCGACCCGGCGGTGCCCGAAGTCCCGCTGCCGGCTTTCGTCGGCAAGAAGGCAGCCGCGACATGGAAGGACGAACGCGCCAAGCTGCAGGCCACGCCGAACGCAACCGACTACCTTGCCAAGACAATCCTCTCGTGGGCGTCGATTCATCCCCGCGATGAACGGTTGCCGCCTGCCCTTCGCATGCTGGTCAGATCTTCACGCGGCGGCTGCGTCAGTCAGGAGTCGGCGGGCCTCGGGCGCACAGCCTTCCGACACTTGCATAGGCACTTCCCGGGTCGCGAAGAATCGAAGCTGACAAGAGTCCACTACTAAGAACCGTCGACCGACCGCAAACCCAGTTCCGGACTTTCGGTGCGAGACCTGTCAGGGTCGCCCAACGGAGCGTTATTCGTGGCAGAGTTCAAAATGAAGATGGTCAAGGTGCGCAAGACGACTGGCTGATCCGCCTGAACAGCAACGAAGTTCAACCGCGCGAACGGCGGAAAGCCTCGGAAAACGGGCAGCCGTCAAGGGTCGACGCCAGGCCAAGATCACTCCAACGAACCAACGAACCAACGAAGCGCAAGCGACGCGTTTCGCGAAAGGCGTCGACGCCAGTCGCTCAGTCCGCAGCAGTACAGATTGAGGGCGGTGTCAGCTCGCAGTAGAAGTAGGAATCCGGCACGCGACGCGTCGAGCATTGAGGGTTCGATGTCATTTGTCCGCGGTAAACGGGGCCGCCACGCTCACGCCCTGCCACGCACCATGTCGAGCAGCCGGCCGACGATGTGCTCACCATCGGCCCGCAGCCCGTTGTGGGCGTACTCGTTGGTGATCCACATACGCAACCCGCGCACGCGACTCGCGGTGTCCTCGGCGAATGATCGCTCCACATACATGTCGTCCACATACACGGTCGCAGCGACCGGCACCTCGTTGCGCGCCAGCCGGTCGGCGTCGTAGAGGCGCGGCCATGGATGCTCCGCAAGCAACTGCGCTGCCTCACGGTGCGCATGTAGCCCCGCGTAGTCCTCCCACATCCAGGGGAAGACGTGCTCCCCGCCGAGCAGTTCACCGCTCACCGCGTCGTCGGGGGCCAAGCGGTGCGCCGACCAGCGTGTAGCGCCGCCATCGGCATACGAGGACTCGTGCAGCGTCGCGTAGATTGGGTTGCGCTCCCACGCCGACGCCTGGTGCGCGTCCCAGAGGAACGCCGCCGATGCGAAAGGCAGCTCGAGCAGGTGATGCAGCCGTTCGAAGCCGGCGCTGTCGCCCAGCCACATCCCGGTCTGGCGGAACCGGCGCGCCGTGAGGCGTTCGCCGTCGGGCAGGCGAACGTCCTCGTCGTCGAGCCGGCGCAGGATGGTGCGCAAGCGATCGAGGTCGCCCGGGTACCGCGCGTGGTAGCGCTGGTTGGCTTCGCGCGTGCGCACCCAGGTGGCCGCGTAGACCTCGTCGACAGGCCGGCCCGTCACCGGTGCGAGGCCACCGGTGATCAGCACCTCGCGCAGACCCTCGGGGGCCAACGACAGGTAGGTGAGCGAGGTGAAGCCGCCGAAGCTCTGGCCGAGCACGCTCCAACGCTCGACGCCGAGTTCGGCACGGATCAGTTCGAGGTCGCGCACGATCGAGTCCGCGCGAAAGTGCGTGAGGTACTCGGCCTGATCGGCCGGCGTTGCACCAGGCAGGACAGAGCCGACCGGCGTGGAGCGCCCGGTGCCGCGCTGGTCCAGCAGCAGCAAGCGAAAGTCGGCCAGCGCCCGCGCCAGCCAGCCCGAAGGCGGACTCGTGGGGCGGGTGGCCTCGAAGCCGGGACCGCCTTGCAGGAAGACGAGGTAGGGGCGATCGCCGCCGTCGGGCGCTGCCACCTCACGGGTGAACACGCTGATCCTGCCGCGCTGCGGGTCGCCGTGAACCAACGGAACGGCGTGCTCGCGCTCGGTCAACACGGCGCCGGGAATGGGGTAGGTGGTGCTCATGGCGACACGATAGCCAGGTAACGATGCGATTCGAAGTAAAGACGATTGATCTCGGGGGCCTTGAAGATCGGAAGTTCGATGCGAACCGACTTCGTGCTCGACGCGCTGGAGATTGGCAGCTATTTGCCCGCCGCGCGCCGCAAGCTTGCCCGCTCGCTTGAGTGCGCGCTGTTTCCGGCGGTCGCCGAGAAACTCGCGGGGCGATCCGTCATGAAGGACTGGCGGAGGAGAACGCGACGTCCAGTCGCGTGCTCCTGAAGCCGTTGACGACGCAATCGACGAAGACACGCGTCTTCGCCGACATCAGCTTTCGTGATGCGTAGTAGATCGAGAGTACGCCGGCCTCCGCGTACCAGCCGGGAAGCAGTCGAATCAGTTGTCCGCGCTCCAGTTCCGGCAGTACATCGAACAGCGCAATCAAAGAAATACCCAACCCGAGAAGTGCGGCTTCGCGCATCGCGACGGGATCATCCATGACGACGTCTTCGTCGAGCGTCCCCGCCATCTCGACCCCATCGACGTTGCGGAACATCCACTGGCGAATTCGTCCAGTGCGGTGCTGCCGCATGACGATGCCGTTGTAGCCAGAGAGTTCTGACGGGTCGGCCGGTGCCGTGCGGCCGGCCATATAGGCCGGTGAGGCCACTGCGATGATATGGACGGGTGCCAGTGTGCGTGAAACGAAACCGTCGGCAAGGTCGAAGCCGCCGCCAATGGCAACGTCGTAATTCTCGGCGATCAGGTCGACGGGACGATTCTCGAAGTGCCACTCAGGTCGAATGCGCGGGTACTTTGCCAGGAAGGGTGGCAGCAAGGGCAATATGTGCCGGACACCAACGGTTGGGCTCATGCTGACTTTCAACACACCTGCGGGCTCGCTGCTCTCGGCTGACGCCTCGGCAATGGCAATCTGGAGCCCATCGAGGTTGTCGTGGATCGACTCCAGGAAGCGCTCGCCAACCTCCGTCAGCGTGAGCTTGCGCGTGGTTCGGTGAAACAGCCTGACCCCCAGGTTGCGTTCCAACATCGCCACGTTTCGGCTGATCGCAGCAGCTGTCAGGCCCAGCCTGCGGCCCGCCTCCGCGAAGCTGTGGCCTTCCGCCGCACGCACGAAGGACTCAAGGTTCGCCAAAGACTCCATATGCCTGATGCTCTTCAACGATCACTTGAAACAGAAACACGATATTAGCGCCTAATCAAGGGGTGATCGAGCACCTATGCTGAGCTTTTCCGACTGCTTCTTGCAAGGCTCATGTCCAAAATCGTCCGTTTTCACAAGGTGGAAGCTGTGGGGCTGAATCATTCGGAAGGCGCATATTTCCACGGCACCTATGTGGAACAGCCAAAGCTTCCGTCAAAGTTGGGATACGAGGCAGTGGGAGTCGTCGAAGCCGTGGGGCATGGCGTCGATGTGGGCTTGATCGGCGCAGGTCGCGGCGCCAGAGGCAACAATTTTCCTCTATGGGAGTCTGTCTGGGCAGACTACAAATTATCCGGCGCTGGATTCGGAAAAGGTCTGGCACTACGCGCCTACGTCATGATGGAAATGTGGGCTTCGTCGGAACGCATGAACGAAGCCAAGAGATACATCTACGAACGGCTGGAGGACGGTCGATTCACACCGAAGATCGCAAGGACGTTTTCGTTCGCGGATAAGCGCGAGGCGTTTGCATATCAAGAGGCAGCCCGGCGCGTTGGGAAAATCGTGATTACTTTTTAAGAGACCAACGTCCACACGACTAATGAAAGCAGCCAAATGACAACGACCAACACGTCAGAAAAATCGGTAATCGAGGCAACGATATTCGAATATTTCGAAGCCCTGAATGCCGGCGATATAGACGCTGCGCTCAAGCTTTATACCGATGACCCCGTGCAGCTGCCATTCATGCAGCCCACTATAGTTGGCACCGAGGCCGTCCGCAGCGGTTACGAAGGCCTCTTCGGGCTTATCCGCTTCCAGATGCACACCAAGATTGTGGAATTGGTGCAGATGTCGACAGACTGGGCATTCGTCCGTACCGAGTCCGCTGGAATGATGACGCCGGTCAGGACGGGACAAGCCTCTCCAGCCACCTTCCACGAGCTGTTCCTCCTTCGCAAGACCGGTGATGCAAAGTGGCGGATCGCGCGATATAGCTTCTCCCCGACCGCTCCGCTGCCGGAGTTATGACGGCCCGCGGATCGCCGCATCCTCTGGCGGGTTGAAATGCGGACCTCGGCCAGCCCTGACTTTGGCGGGGATGGCCGCCCTTCATCTGGATAGATCCGGAGATTGTCCAAGTGGTCGTCTCAGCGCATAGTCAGCGACAGCTTGCGGGTGGCCCTGTGCAGGAGGCGCAGAGCCAGGTGGGATTCGAGTGAACCGATATGTCGACCGACATTGCGCTGCCCGATGCCGAGTTCGCGCGGTCGCGGAAAAGCTGCCGGTCTCGACCGCGCGAACGAAGCACTGCATCCAAAGGAGCTTGCCCGTCTGTCGAACCACATCGCCTTTCTGATCGAGGGCGTCAGTCCGCTCGATGACGTGCTTGTATGTCATGCCGTTATGAGGTCAGGTCATCGTGGATTGGAACTCGAACCACATGCGAACTAAGCATAGGCGATATGCCCTTGGCCTACCTTCCAGAGGGGTGTGGTGCGGCAGGACACTGGAGTCTTGTTACCAGACAGCCCTCCTGGAGAAACCCATGAAGATCGAACTCAACGGCCGTAGAGTACTCGTTACTGGATCCACCGCTGGCATCGGCCGAGCCATTGCCGAAGGGCTTGCCCGCGCCGGCGCCTCCGTCGTCATCAACGGCCGCAGCAAGGAACGCGTGGAAACCGCTGTGAATGAGCTGCGTGCACTGCTGCCGAACGCCGAGTTCATCGGCGTCGTGGCCGACGTCTCAACGGCTGAGGGCTTCGCCTCTTTGGCTGCGCAAGTCAAGGACGTCGATATTCTCATCAACAACGCCGGCACGGCATACCCGAAGGGCTTCTTCGAACAGAACGATGCCGACTGGCTCGACATCTACCAACTCAACGTCATGAGCGGCGTTCGCGCGGCGCGAGAGTACATGCCCGGCATGATTCAGCGAGGCTGGGGGCGCGTGGTGTTCATCAGCAGCGAGTCCGCCATAGCGGTTCCCAAGGAGATGATCGACTACGGCGTCACGAAGACGGCTCAGCTCGCCGTATCGAGAGGGTTGGCCGAACTGGCCAAGGGCACGGGCGTTACCGTCAACGCCGTCCTGCCTGGCCCGACGCGGTCCGAAATCATGAGTAATTGGATGAAGGCGGCCGCGGAAGAGCAGGGCATCACCCAGGATGAAGCCGAGCAAAACTTTCTAGACACAACGCGACCGTCTTCTCTGATCAATCGATTTACGACCACCGAAGAAGTGGCAAACCTCGTGGTCTACGTGAGCTCGGAGCAGTCTTCTGGCACCACGGGCTCTTCGCTGAGAGTCGATGGGGGTGTGGTTCGCTCCATTATTTGAAGTATTCGAGGTGCGCGCGAGACGCGGTCGCGCGCACCTCGCTTGCGGAGCGATACCTTCCATTGGCGCCACGCGCCGCATGCTCCACCGGACGATTTACTCATGACCACTGAAGGTTCATTGATCAAACGACGTACGTTGCTTGCGGCCAGCATGGCCGCGGCTGCGTCAGCTTCGGCTCCGGCTTCCACGCTGATCGCCGGCGTCACCCCGTCTGTCAGCGATGCGAATGAAAACGCCATGTCCTCAAATCATCAGTTCTGGCCCAACAATGCGCGCCTGGCCATCAGCTTCTCTCTCATGTTCGAGGCAGGAGGTCAGCCAATTTCGGGCGCGCCAGGCTTCATTGAGGAACCCATGCAAAAAGGTCTGCCCGACCTCGCAACCAATGGCGCGTTCCAGTACGGCGTCTATGAAGGCATCCCCCGCATCCTGGACCTGATGGACAAGCATCAGGTAAAGGTCTCATCCTTCATGATCGGTCAAGCCGTCGACAAGGCCCCTGATCTCGCGCGCGAGATCGTGAAGCGTGGGCACGAGGCCGCCGCGCATGGGCGAACTTGGCAAAACAGTTATCTCCTCGACGCTGACGCCGAGAGGCGCTTCATCATGGACGGCGTCGAAAGCATCCACAAGGCCACGGGCCAGGCGCCGGTCGGCTGGAACGCCTATTACGTGCGTAATTCGCCGCACACGTTCGACATTCTTCAGAGTCTCGGCTTCAAATATCACATCGATGAGTGGAGCGCCGATCAGCCGTTCATCATCAAGCTCAAAGGTGGTGATTTCGTCACTGTGCCTTACACGCTGCACTTGAACGACATGTTGTATCCCTTCTCGGGGTGGAATCCAGCCGCTTACGAGCAGGCGCTCAAAGACGAATTCGATCAACTCTACGAAGAGGGGGCGAACCGCCGGCGGATGATGGTCATTGGACTCCACGACCGAGTCTCGGGCCACGCCAATCGGGTTCGCGTGCTCGACCGCTTTCTTACCTACGCGCGCTCGAAGCCTGGCGTCTGGTTCGCCCGCAAGGACGAAATTGCTGCTTGGGCACTGGCGCATCGTGACTTCACCCCAGTGTACGAGCGCGGCGCGCCCACTGTCACCGGGCTGCCTGGCTCCGCGTCAAAGGAATAAGCGACATGGCATTCAAATTGGACACCTGCCGCGTTGTCGGCGAGGGGAGCGTATGCCACGACTAATTGGAGCTCTTCGCTTCGTCGTGGTTGCGATTGCGGCGCTCTTCTGCATCGCCTCCCTATGTGCAGTTGCGACGAATGCCATCCCGGGCTGGACGATCATGGTGGTCATCGCACTCTTGTGCGTTGTGGTGGTGGGCGTGGTAACGCTCATTCGTCACCCGAACGGTCCATTCTTTGAACCGCTCAGCATCCTGCTGCCCGGGTTGATTATCGGACGCCTCCTATCGACAGTCTGGCTCATCCCGGCGGGACAGCCCGTCCCCAAGCTGAGCGAGCTGACCCTGGGCGAAACCGGACCGGGAGTTGCTTACTTCGAGCCGCTTTCCCTCGTCTTTGTGGTTGCAGTGTCGCTTTATGTACTCGCGCAAGCGCACCGTTCGATCACCGCCAGTTCGAACGGCGCTAATTTCAGCGCTTCAGATTGGTTGGTGACCCTGCTGCGCGCCTATGTCGGGTTGATGTTCATATCTCATTTCACAGGGCATATCTTTGCAGGACCCATTCCGTTCGACGCTTTTGTCGATCTTTTCGGTCAGATCGGAATGCCGCTTCCCGCCGCTTCGGTCGTGCTTGCCGGCCTGATCGAGATCACGGTCTGTATCGGCCTGACGTTCGGTTTGTGGACTCGCCCGGTGGCGGTCCTGGGCACCTTCTATCTGCTGTTCGCGGTAGGGATTGGAGGGCACTTCAGCATAGGCTACAGCTGGGCCTTGCCCGGTCTGGGCTGGGAGTTTCCCGCGCTCTGGTCGTTTGCGGTCGCCCTCTTCGGAATGTTCGGCCCCGGGCCAATCTCTCTGGATGCGAAGCTCGATTCGAGGAGATCGGGGGCGGCGTGAGCAGCGGCGCTCCGCGCTGCTCTGCCGCGTTCACCATCTGCGCAGCGGCTTCGCATTGATGCCGTTGGCCATCGTCCACGTGTCCACGGAGAAGTCAAGTGGAGTAGAGCCTCCTATGGCAGCGAGCTCAGATCAAGATGACTTGGCCGGACGCATGCTGAAGTCTCATGGGTGAAGCATCCCGTTGGTCAGCATGCGCGCCCACGGCGCGCGTTCCGACGTGAGGGACAGCGTCGTGATGAGGTGGCACAGCTGCCCGTAGGCCATGAACCGCTGCACCGCCTCGTCGGAAGCGCGCGAGTGCTTCTTCACGAACATCGTGATGGCCTGCAGACCGCTCCGAAAGGCCGCGTTGATCTCCGGCACGCTGGCGGCAGACTGCGCGTGCACCTGCAGGATCAACAGATCGCGATTCGAGATCAAAGCGGCGTAGGCGGCGCCCATGGCAGACAACACGCCGTTCGGGCTCTTGTCGGCACTGGATTCGGCGCCCTCAGCGAGCGCATCGTGAATCAAATCGAAGCAGCGCTCCAGCGCAGCGACAAAGAGCCCTTCCTTGTTGGGGAAGAGCTTGAACACATACGCCGGGGATATGCCAGCGTGCGCCGCGACCGCGGTGATCGGCGTCCCTAGATACCCGCTTTTGGCGAAGCAGACGATAGCGCTGGCTACGACCGCCCCGCGACGCACGTCTGCAGTCGAGAGCGATCGAGAAGTACGTGAATATGGCATATAAGTGACTGTACACTTACCGGTAAATATGTCGCGCGTTGCCGTAGGGTGATGACGGTGAAGTGTCGTTAGAGGGCCTGTTGCCGCTGATGTTCTTCAATGGAAGTGCCGCGACAGAAATCTCTGCGGTTGGCGACCGGAACAAAGTGTTTGAAGCTGCCGGGCAGCCCTCACAAGGGTTCTCTGCGAGCAGCAAGTACCTCATGCAGCCTTCTCCGAGGGCCTTCCTGCCCAGCCTTGGACGAAGATTCCAACGCCCTCCATCTTGGCCCTTTTTTGCCCCTGCAGGCTGACTGCCTGATGCAGGTGCCGCATCCCCAACAAGCTCACAATTGGTGCAACATCAGACTATGCTGAATCGCGCTTCCATCAGGCCCTTGCGCCTCGCCGAGATCGACGATGTCGCGTCGCTGGCCAAGTTGATTTGGCGAGAGCACCACACCAAGTTCATTACCGACGCTCAAATTGAGTACATGCTCTCCGGCAAATACACGCTTGAGGATCTGCAGCCGTTCATCGGTGCCTCGGATCGATGGTTTGATGTCTTGCGGGTGGACAGCGTAATTTGCGGATTTCTTCGCTGCATCCAGACGAGTTCGCATCAACTCAAGTTGTCGGAGGTATACATCTCTCGTGCCCAGCGGGGCCGCGGCCTGGGCGGACTGCTCATTGCCAGGGCGGAATCTCTGGCCAAGGACACCGGCTGCAAATCAATCTTCCTGTATGTCAATCGGCGAAACGATGTACCCATTGCCGCCTACAAACGAGCTGGGTTCGCCTCGAAGGGAGAGCAGGTCTTTGACATTGGCGGGGGCTTCGTCATGGAAGATTTCTTGATGGAGAAGTTGCTTCACGAAGCTTGAGACGAGGTGTCTCGCTGAGCAACGGGCCTTTGCGCTGCAGACGTTTTCCAACACGCGCGAGGATTCCCACCGCCACGTCGTTCTCTTCGAGCAGGCGGCGGAAGTTCCGCCTGGTCGTCTTATCAACGATCGATTGGTCCACCTAGACTCTGCTGCACAAAGGCACGCAGCGAGGCTATCTCGTACAGCGGTTTTCCCTTCTCCGGATTGCTCACCGTGAGCCAGTCTGCATCGGGTTCAGGCGTGCCATCCAGCCCACCGGGTACCACTGTCCTCGGCCAGTGACCAGGTAGTACGGCCCTGTCGCGCCCAGCACCGCGTTCCGTGGCACAACCACTCCCATTTCCTCAGGGACACTTTCGGCGAGCCTTCTTGCGCTTGCCGGCGTACTCGGCGGTGAAAAACTCATCCGGCTCATCGCTGCGCGCCCCGCTGCTGACCTGAATCCCTTGACTTGCTCAGCCAGTGAGTGCACAGTCACTCATATGCGCGCTTTACCCACTTCTTCTCGGCCGCGGCGAAAAATCGACCCTCCCGAATCAAATTTCAGAATCGATCATGCATCTTCATTTCAAATTCTCCCGCGTCGTCTTTGCTGCGCTCCTTCTATCGGCACTCGGTGCCTGCGGAGGTGGTGGCAATAACGGAACGTCGCCATCGCCTCCCGACACTTCCGCGCCGACAATCACTGCAAGTGCGACGGTAGGAACCGAAGCCGTCGTGCTCTCGGCTGCTGTCAGCGACAACGTGGCCGTGACGCAGGTTGAGTTCATCGTCGACGGTGGCGTCACCACAGCAACGGTCACGGACTTGCAAGGCCGCACCTTGTTCTCGACCAGCATCCCCGCCACCACTCTCGGCCCGGGCAGCCACAACTTGGTGGCGCGAGCCCACGATGCCGCCGGAAATGTGACCGATACCGCGGCTGTCGGCTTCTCAGTCGGCCAAGGCGCGGCCCCTGCCTCTCCCATTAAGTTGACCACGAGCGGCACAAACGAAGGCGGGAACGTCACGTTTACCGTGGACATCCAATCGGACAAGCAGATCAAGCTGGTCAACTTCTTCATTGATGGCGAGTTCGTGGGTGGACGCGCAGATGACCAGAGGCACTACTCCTTCTCTCGCATGTTGCCGTCGGGCACACATCACCTGATCGTCGACGTGACGGACGTGAACGGCAACAACTCGCAAGCCGAAGTCACCGTTCAGGTTTGAACGAGACCCAGTTCAAGGTCATCGGCACGAATCACTTGCGGCAGCACTCGGGCAAGTGGGCCGGGACGAATTGAAGGCAGCGCCGCGGGCCTCAAGGAACCCCGCTGTGCGGGGAGTGCTGTAGATGGTGGGGTCATGCGGGGTTCAACTGCAGCCGCTGGTCGATGCGCTGAAGGCGCAGATGCTCGCGCACCGGGTGTTGCATGCCGACGAGACGCCGGTGCCGATGCTCGATCCGGGCAGCGGCAAGACCCATCGAGCGTACCTGTGGAGTTACTGTACGAGGCAATTCGAGTCGGACAAGATCGTCGCCTACGACTGTCGCCGCCTGGCGCATGCGCGGCGCAAGTTCTACGAGCTGTGGACCAACCACAGCAGCCACATCGCCGAGGGGGCGCTGAGCCATTTCGGCAAGCTCTACGACGTGGAGCGGGAGCCGCGCGAGTCGAGTACCGATGAGCGAAGGCGCGTGCGGCAAGCCCGAGCGCGGCCGGTGGCTGCCGCTAGCGATGGTGTCACGGCGCCACGAACGGTGGCGCCGCTCACGCGGGGCTAACGGCTTGTCTTCGACGCGCTGGCTTCGCTTGTGGCCTTCAATCGTGTCAGCCACTCCCGAAGCGCGCTGTCGAGGAGGGGTTGAAGCGATGCCGCGTTGGCTCGCACGACCTCGCCACTCCACGATTCCTCGGTGCTCACCTTGACGCCCTGCGCGGTCTCGGTGAACTGCCAGACGTGGACGGCGTCGATGCCCTGCGCGGGGCCTGTCCAGACGATGCGGTGCAGCGGCGCCAGTTCCTGCACGGTCGAGGTGATCTGCAGGCCGCCTTCTTCCCACTTGAAGGCCGAGCCGACGGCCAGTTTGCCGTCGAAGCGAGCTGCCGTGACGGTTGGCCGCCACGTGGTCCAGGACGAGATGCCGGTCTGAATCTTCCAGATCGTCGCGAGCGGAGCGTTGATCACGATCTCCTGACGGGAGATGACCGGTGCCGCCGGGTCGATGCCCCTGACCTGTGCCGCGCGCGCATCGCCCGTCTGCAGAAATATGCTGAGTGCCGCAGCGAGCACGGTTCCGGCCGCGGTGCGTGCGGCCAGACTCCAGCGGATCCACATCGAGACATTCAGGCCCGAACCTTTCACCATGACGTTGTTTCCCATGTTGACTCTCCAAAAAGTTGCGATGAAGGAAGTCTGAGCTTGGAAGGGTTCTAATGAAATTGCTCAAGGACGCTGAGCGTCCATGCGTTTTTGTATGGCCACACGGGGCGTATCGAGCCCGCCGCACCGAGGGCGGCTTTGCGCCACAGGCTTGAAAGTCGCGCGAATGCCTGGAGCAACGCCCTGCGCGGGAAATGAGATCACCCTGTTTGTTCAACGACGCAGCGCCTTCACCTGATACGGCAACTTCGGTGCTCCCGTCTCCGTCCCTACGGCATACCCCAGCCTCGATTCGTTGACGAGCAGCCAATTGCGGCCGTCCAGGGTCACCGTTGCAATCCCCGACGGATCGAACAGGTCTGCTGCCAGCACCGTGCGTCGCGCGGTCGTCGGGTTGGTGAACTCGATGCGATAGACGCTGCCCTTGGCGCCGGCCGTGAAGAGATCGTTCTCTGCATAGTCGATGCCGCCGTTCGTCCAGCGCATGCCGTCGGCGAAGATCACCGGGTCGCCCTCCACCTGCACTGGCAGGGCGGCGCGCGCACTGCCGTCTTCGGCCAGGCCGATGAACCAGAGGCGGTTGTCGTGAGCCGCGTAGATCCCGCCGCCCCCCTGCACCATCCCTCCGATGCCGAAACCGCCCTCGGGCCAGCGCGCATCGGTGGCCCAGGTCGTCAACTGGTCGGTGGCCGGGTCGATGCGCAGGATTCGGGGATGCGGCCCGATGTCGCCAACGTAGATTCGGCCCTGCGCATCGACGTCAATGGAGTTGCCCACGGCCTGCGCAGGCAGGTTCCAGCGTTTGACCACCGCGCCCGTGCTCAGGTCGAAGGCGGTGACGCGTCCGGCCTGTGCATGCGCGGGGTTGAAGTCGTAGGGCTGGTTCTGCACCGACAGCAGCCAGCCTTTCGAGCGCACTACCTTCAAGCCCCAGGCGGCGCTGTAGGCGTCGCTTGCAGCAGGGACGAACGTCGAGGCTGCTCCGCCCCGTGCGAGATCCAGTTGCAGGATCGAGCCGTCGCTCAGGTTGGACACATAGGCTCGTGAACCGTCGACCTCGATGTCCTCGGGGATTCCGTTGCCGACATCGATCGCCGAAGGCAGGGATGCAACAGCTTCCGCGTCGTTTCCGCCGCAGCCGGTGAGCGCCAGCAGGGGGATCGCCAGCGCCGCGGCCAGCAAGGGGTTCAGCTTCATAGGGAGTTCTCGTTGGTTGAAATCACGGGATAGTCCGCGACCGAGAGCGTCCCAGTTTTGCGTGAGCGGGAATAGATGGCTAACAATAGAATCAATTTCCCATGGGCAAGAAAATGAAGTCATCGGACAAGAACGCAATGGCTTTGTATGTGCGGGTGGTCGACTGCGGCAGCTTTTCGAAGGCAGCCCTGCGCGAGGCGGTGCCTGTGTCCACCGTCAGCCGCAAGATCGCCGACCTGGAGCAGCACCTGGGTGTGCGCCTGCTGGAGCGCTCGACGCGCCGACTGCGCACGACGGAGATGGGACAGCTGTATTTCGAGCATTGCCGCCGTGGCCTGGCCGAGTTCGACGCGGCGGACGCTGCCCTCACCGACCGCCAGGCGCGGCTGTCGGGCCGCATTCGCATCTCGGTGCCGCCGACGATGTCGGACCTGGTGGTGCTGCCGTTGGTGTCGGCCTTTCTAACTCTGCATCCGGACGTGAGCGTCCAGTGCCTGGTCACCGAGCGTTTCATCGACCCCATCGGTGACGACATCGACCTGGCGCTGCGCGTCGGCAAGCTGGACGACAGCAGTCTGATTGCCGCGCCGGTCAGCCGGCATCGCCCGCGCCTGCTGGCCTCGCCTTCGTACCTGGCGGCGGCGGGCGAGATCGGCCACCCCGCGCTGCTGGCGGCCCATGTGCAGGTGGCCTTCTCGCGCTGGGAACGGCCGATCCGGTGGGCCCTGCGCTCCGGCATCGAGAGCTGCCGGCTGGAGCCGGCACCGCGCCTGGTGATCAACGACTATGCCGGCGTCCTGCACGGGCTGCTGCAGGGCGCCGGCATATCCGAGCTGCCGACCTTCATCGGTGCGCAGCCGGTGCGCGACGGCCGCTTGGTGGAAGTGCTGCCAGAGTGGCAGTTCGAGGCCCAGCCGGTCGCGATGGCTTACCCGAGCGGCAAGCACCTCTCGTCATTGGTGCGGGCGTTCAAGGAGCATTGCCAGCGGTACTTCGATGAGCATCCGCTTGCGTGACGCGGCGCCTGCAAGGATGAGGTGACTGTGCAGGGCATGAAATGTTGTCACCAGAGTTCAAGCCGAGCCAGATCCTTGGCTGTAAACGCGCTCTCGCATTCCGGGCGGGCCAAGGACGGTATCGAGCTCGAACGTCGCCCCGCAAGGTCGGCATTGGAGACCAGTTCCAGCTCGGCGACGCTGGTGAAGCTGTCGCGCTTGATGCGGTTCTCGGAGATGTCGCGGAAGAAGCGCTCGACCATGTTCAGCCACGAGGCAGTGGTGGGCGTGAAGTGCATGACGAAGCGAGGATGCTTGGCCAACCAGTCCTGCACGTCAGGGTGAGTGTGGGTGGCGTAGTTATCCGCGATCAAGTGCAGCGTCAGGTGCTTGGGCGTGCGCCGCTGGATGAGCCGCAGGAAGTTCAACCACTCTTCGTGCCGGTCAGTGTGTTCAACGCGGCGAACAGCGTGGTCGTGCCGTGGCGCTTGTGGTCGTGGGTGACAGTGCCTGCGCGTCCGGCCTTCATCGGCAGGCCCGGCTGCGTGCGGTTCAGCGCCTGGATCTGGCTCTTCTCGTCGCAGCTGAGCACCAGCGCGCGCTCCGGCGGATTCAGGTACAGCCCCACCACGTCGACGAGCTTGTCCTTGAAGCGCGGGTCGCGCGAGAGCTTGAAGGTCGTCTGCAGGTGCGGCTTGAGGCCGTTGCGATGCCAGGTGCGGCGGATCGTCGTCGGGCCCACTCCCAGCTGCGCGGCCAACGTGCGCGTGCTCCATTGCGTGGCGGCAATGGGTTTGTCGTGCAGCGACTGACCCTTGGATGAACAATAGTTCTGGATAATTTCCAAAACTTCGCCTAGGTTGCTCCCATGGAGTGGCCTGACAATCGCTTTGAGTACCTCCCACACATCAAAAATCTGATGACAAAGGGGCGAGGCTGTCGGAGTGGGGCCGCGTACAAACCCTGGACAAACTTCCGCTCGCGTCCACGGATCGGGACCGAGCGCGCCTTTCAGTGTTCGAAAACGCGGCGGGTGGTCAACCACAAGTCCTGTGCTCACAAAGTCTACTTTCTCCTGCAGGAAAGACGGAACAGCGTTCTCTCGATCGAAGAGGAATTTCCGCTGCTCAACATCGCGCAGACGCTTGAGATCTGCCACCAGCTAGGCCTCGAGCAGCCGAAGAAGGGCAAGCTACCCGAACCGCTAGTCGCGTGCTTCCTCGTCCGCGAAGAGCGCGATGGAAAGCTCGTCGCTGTCGCTCGATCGCTTTCAAAATCGTCTCCCGCGGCCAAGGAAAACGTCTCGCACCTCGACGCGATCCAACAGGGTTGCGCTGCCCTGGGCTTGGAGTGGAAGCTGGTGGATCCCGGCCCGCTCGACGAGACCATGCTCGCCTCGCTGATGTTCGCTCGCACTTGCCTGCAACGGCGGTTCAAGGCGGAAGACAGCGAAGTGCAGCACTTCGCCGCGGCGTTTCTGAAGTATCACCGCCGGCCCGCAACACTCCTTGAGCTTCTGGAGGCATGCACCGCGCGCTTGGACGTGCCCCTCTCTCGGACGGATACCCTGTTCAGGTATGCAGCTTGGAAGGGGCTGATTCCCGTCGATTTCACGTTCAAGCTCGCTCGCAACGAGGTCGTGCATCTTGTCCGGAACTGACGAACTCAGCTTTCATCCGAACCGATCGAAGAAGCCGCGTGCCTTCGGTGCGATCCGGATTGGCAAAGGGGCCAGTTCATGCAACTACAGGATCACACATGTCTTCACCGCGCACATCTACCTGATGCCGGTGACGACGGCCGCCGGGGGGCACGACGCGTCTCGCCCCAAGCGCAGGTCCATCCGCGAGATCGACAAGCTAGTAGACGAGGGCAAGGCGGTCTACGGAAGTATTCGACTCCCACCGGAGATGACGGTCGCGATCAAGAAGGGCGACCGTCTGGATGAACTTGCAAGTGGCGTACTCGCGCAAATCAGGCCCTTGCTCGATCTATTTGCACGCGAGTCTGAACTTGGCCGGTCGTTCACCAGCGAAATCGAAGCTCAGGCTGAATCGCAGGGCGTGCCGCTGCCTACACTTCGTCGCGCACTGTTGCGCTACTGGTACTTCGGGGCAATGAAGCAGGCGCTTCTGGTTCTTCGCCGCGGCCCCAAGATTTCCGTTCAAACCGAAGCGCAGCCCTCAGGCCAGGCGAAGGTCAAACACATTGCACTCCACATGCGGCGGGCTGGTCCAAAGCCGCGCCATGCCGCCGGTGTGCGCCCCTGCGAGTGGCGCCCCGAAGCCATCGATGTTGCGGACATGGAGCATGCTGCCATCAGGTGTGCGACCCGAAAGCTCAAAGGACTGCAGGCGCTCACCGACCAGTACTTGAATCACGAGTTCAAGCGGCGACACCCTCAAGTGTTCGAGCGTTTCATGAAGGGCAGCATGACGGTGCCCTGCACCGAGCGGCAGCTGCGATACCGCCTCCGGCGCAAGGCTGCACTCGATCCGCGGGTACTGACAGCGTTTCCGGCTCTGCGACGCCCCGCTTCTGAGAGAGCCCTTCTGGCGGTCGGCTCCGGTCACATCTATGAATTGGATGCGACTGGTGGCCAGATCTACATCGTCGACAGCAACGATCCAACACGCATTCTGCGCAAGGTAACGATCTACCTGCTCATCGACCGGTACTCGCGGTATGTCGTGTCCGTCTACATCACGGCTAAGCCGCCATCTTCCGCGGGTGTCAGGCAGACGCTGCGCATCGCGTTCACCTCGAGGAATCGACGGTTCCCAAACATGGGCGTCGACATTGACGACAACGACTGGCCGCCCGGGGTCATGTGTCTTTCAATGGTTGTCGACAACGGTCCCGACATGATCTCGAAGGCAACGTTGAAGACAGCCGTAGAGGACTTGCTGATCGATGTGGACATCCTTCCGCCGTACACCCCGGATGGAAAGGCCATCATCGAACGATTCATCAAGACGCTCAAGGTGAAGATGCAGGCGAAAGGGCTGGCAGGTCTGTACAAGAAGGTCCAGCTCTCCCCGGAGGAGAAGAGGACGGCCAAGGATGCGGTCTTTCTCGCTGAGCACTCTCTGCGCAGCCTCTACCGGGAAATCATCGAGATCATCCGCACTTACAACCACAGCAACCACACGGGCATCGAGGAGCGTCTGCCCGAACTGGCCGCCGCGGGTGTTCCCTTCACCCCGATCGCTGCGTACAGATACGGTCTCGAAAATGTCTCCGGACTTGAACGCCCAACGATAAGTGATGAGGACATCTTTCAGCTGACTCTTGGAACTCAGAAGGCCAGCATTCGGGATGGCGTCATCACGTGGGAGGGACTGTCGTATTACCCCGCGAGTGCCGGCGCTGTCGCCTTCGGCGCCCACTGCGGGTCAGTCAGGAAGTCGATCGATGTCAAGATCGATGCGACAGACCCGGTCGAACTGTTCGTCATGGCCTCGATGAGTCCCCTGCCTATGTGGAAGCTCGACAAGCACGGCGAAGCTTTCGTGCGAGCCGTTTGCATGGAGGACTGGGAAGAATTCTCCGAAGAGAGAGGGACGCAGAAGGCCGACACGGCTCGCCGCAACACCATCATGCGCCTCCAGGCCTCGGGGAGCGAAAGCGGTGCGAAGGCGCCGCGCCGCAAGGCCAAGGTGATGGCGGACACCAAGACCGTTCAACGTAGAAGCGTTGAGGAATCCAACGCCCTCGATGCTGGCTTGAGTGCACGCCGCGCGACGCGGAAGCTGTCGAAGACTCAGGCGCAGCCAGTCGCTCCCTCCAAGGCGTGCGACTTCCGCCTTGCCGAAGCGACCAGGCTAGAAGCCATAGCCAAGCGTCGAGGGCCCGGAGGCAAAAGATGACGGTCCTGAACATCCCAAGGTTTCAGATCGAAGACGCCCTGTACGAGCCCTATCCGCTGGAGCGCTACCGCGGAAATCCTCTTGTCGAGGCGCTTCGTCTCTCCAAACTGACCAAGCAGTTGATGTCCAAGGATTCGCTGCACCGGGCGCTTGAGCACTATCCGGAAAAGCCTGGCGCCTCGACCCGACGCGCGAGCGACTTCTATCGCGAGACCGAGCTTGACAACATCGCCGACATTGTTCTCGCGCGGCCTGCATACCGGCAGGCAGTGACAAGGGCCGCGACGACCCTTATGAATACCTATGCCCACCGTGAACCTCTGTCGGTCGAGGGCGTAGCCCAACGCTACGATCTCGCGCTCCTTGAGTCCAAGGACGTGTTCTTGGACAACCTACTGAACAGGTCTGATCGATTCGCAATCGGTCAGCGTGGCGCAGCTGGTGGGTATGCCATATTCGGAAGTACAGGCTCTGGGAAGACAACCCTCCTTCACGCGATCGCCAAGCTTTTCGGCAAGGTCATCCGACACAAGGTCTATGCCGGCAAAGAACTCAATCTGCTTCAGATCCCGCTGCTGCAGGTGTCAGTCCCTCATGACGCGAGCATCCGAGCTTTCATTCTGCAGTTCACCGCGGTCGTGGACTATCACCTGGGGGAGCCGCTCTACGAGAGGCAGGTCAGAGGTCTGAAGACAATCGGCGATGCGGCGTTGCTGATGATGCGCATCTGCGCGGCCATCAATCTTGGCGCACTGATAGTCGACGACCTCCAGAACCTGCGAGCGGCACGCGGCCCCGGGGTCGAAGTGGCGTTAAACCTGCTGGCTCTGTTGATTGACTTCGGTACGTCGGTCATCACCTCGGCAACTCCAGCCGTGGGAGCACTCCTCACTTCGAATGCTCGCAACACACGCAAGCTGGTGTCGAACGGCTACACCGAACTATTGATGATGCCTGCAGGATCCGAAGAGAGTCGGAACTACCAGAAGGCCTATTGGCCATATCAGTACACGTCTACCTTTACCAGATTGACACCCAAGATTCGAAAGGCGTGGGAGACGGCGGGGGCAGGCAATCCTGCATTTTCCACGCTCGCTTTCAAACTCGTCCAGTCGCGTCTGATCGGCGAGGAGCGTGAAGTCATCACGCCGGGAATCTTCGAGCATGTAGCTCACATTGACATGGCGCTTCTCAAGCCCGCGATCGACGCGTTGAACTCGAATGATCCGTTTCTGCTGGCAAGATTCGACGACCTGGTTTTCAAGGACGAGCTCAAGGAACTGTTCACCAAGATCAAGATGGAGCTCCCCCAAGCGCCGGCCGATCCGAAGGCCTTCGATGACGAGCCGGACGACAAGCCCTCTCCGCGCAGATATGGCAAACCAGCTGGCCCCATCATCCGCAAGATTGCTCTGCCGACAGAAGATCCGCTGGCATTGATGACGCGCGATTGAAAGGCATGCAGCATGCTGGCGTCTTCTACACCGCTGTTGGACGAGGAACTGCTGTTTTCCGGTCTGACCCGGTTGGCCAGTGTGAACGCGTTGATGGCAACCAGAGATGCACTTGCCCGCTTGACCGGCGGCCGCAACTACTGCGTGAGTGCCGACCTACCTTGCCACCTTCAAGCGATCGTCGACCGCGTTGGCGAATCAATATCAGTCACGGATGTCGATGTGATCATCGAGCGGCACACGTTGTACCCCTACTACCGCCTATTCGCGCCTGAAAGCCGCTGGCCTCACATTCGTGAGATCGCGCTCTCTCACGATGCCGGGCGCTTGAAGGGCGCAATGGGTATCCTGGCACACGGTGTTCGCGCCACACCTGTCCTGCGCTACTGCCCGATCTGCGTCAGCGAAATGCGCAGGGAAGTTGGAACGTCTTTCTGGCACCGATCCCATCACCTGCCAGGCGTGGCCGCATGTGCGAAGCACGGTTGTCTGCTCGCTTCCACTCTTTCACAGAGCGAATTCGGGCACCGCGCGAAGCTATGGCCCGCCCCACCCGGATTGCCGGCCACTGCACCTGTCATGGCGAGTGATTCGCAGCGTGGCTTAGCACGCATCTCATTCGACGCCTTGCGCTACGAGGGCCCCCAGTTAGGTGCCAAACCCATGCGCGGCGCCTACGTTGGCGAGATCCTCCGTCGGGGTTGGACGCGCGGCAAAGGACGTCCGAGTTTCGAGTTGCTGACCCACGTGTTGCGGTCTGAACTGGGCGACGCCGTGGACTGGCGAGCTGCAAGACGATTTGGCTTGGCAGGGGACGACCCCATGCCGTGGATCCAGGATCTCCTAAGGAAAAGGCCGAGATACTGCTCGCCGCTGGCGCACGTCATGCTCATCCATGTCCTGTTCGAGACGTTTGACCGTTTCATCCATGCCTGCCTTGAGCAAATGAAGAATGAGCGGGACTACCCTCAACAGCCCTCGTCCGCCACCGCCACCGCCACCGCCACCGCCACCGCCACTGCCACCGCCACCGCCCAGGGTCGCTTCGAGCAAGCCGCCGCGGCACTCACGGACCGCTCGCTCTCGTGCCGGCAGATCGCTGCGTCGTTCGGCGTCAGCGTCGGGTGGGTGGTGAAGCAGCGCCGGATCGCGGGTGCGCCCATCCATGAGCGGCGCAAAACACTGAATGGCGAACGCATCGCCAAGGTCAAAGATCTACTGGGAAAAGGTCAGTCCATCACGGCGATCGCTCGGCGATGCAATCTGTCTTCCAGTTCCATCTACCGCCTGCTCTCGGTAGACCCTCTCTTGGTCGCGAGTAGGGACGACCGGTTGTTTCAGCGTGAGCGAGATGCCCAGCGCGCCCAATGGGTGCTTATGGTCGGTAGAGACTCGTCTCTCGGAATAGGTGCCCTGCGTCGCACCGCACCAGCGTGTTACGCGTGGCTCTACCGGAACGATCGAGCCTGGCTTCGGGCACATCGTCCCCCGAGGAAACGCAGCCAAGCGGCCAGGCGCATCGACTGGGCGCAGCGAGACGCAGAACTGGCTCAGCGGGTTACATGCCTCGCACCTGTATTCGCACCTGCGGCAGAGCGACTTCGTACTCCCCCGGGAGCGATCTCGCTGGTGTACCCGATAACTTCCATGCTCAGGCATGCCGAACAGTTGCCCAGGTTTGCCGAGGCGGCCCGGTCCAAGGCCGCTGGTATGGACAGCCCAGCACCGCGCTCACGGCGATGAGCGGCGGCCCTCGTGGGCTGCTGGTCGACGGTCAGAACCTACAGATCAACTTGCTGACGCTGCCCATGTGTTGTTCCTCCCACATCGGCAGCTTAGCTGCCAGGCTGACGATGCCGAAGCCGAGAACCGGCCCCAGAGTGCTTTGCCCTACGGCCTTGGCCTCGCGCTCGTCTTTTACGGGCTGAGCGACTTGTTCAAGGACTTTGCTTCCGGCGCCTCGGTCAGCCTGCTCCGTAGCCACGGAGCAGGCCGTGCGTCGCTCCCACTCCTGCCCGATGCGGAAGATCCGCGTTGGGCGGGATCAGCGGGGGCCCAAAGCGATCAGGAACAGCATAGCGAGCAAAGGATGGGCCCGGTCAGGTCGTCTCTGCGGCCTTCTTCCTTTTGGCGACCGTGGTTAGCGAGGGCAGGCGCTCGAAGAGCCGTTCTCGCTGAACTTCATTCTCACGACATCAGAGGTATGACGCGCTGCTGCGCAGCGCGTCATCTGTCCCATCTCAATTGACCTTGTCGCGCAGCTTGGGAACCGGTCCTGTGAAGTCAACCCAGGCGTTCGTATTCAGCAGGTTCGCGTACGGTGCTGTCGGCTCATCGAAACGGATGGTGAAGCGCTCAGGTCCATGCGCGTACGCCACGATCAGGCCATCGCTAGAGTCCATGTACCCCGCATGCGTGCCCATGCCCGGATAGCTCAGACGCAGTGCTGGCCCGTTCTCTGCGATGCGATGGACCGTGAGTCGGGCAAGCACGCCGTCAGGCAGCACAAACATCCACGTGAACGGTCCGCCGGACACGACAGTCATTACCTCGTCGATACCCGAGCCATTGTCCGATGAGTTCACATGGAGGCGACCATATCGATTGAGTGCCCAAGTCTGCATATCAGGCGTCATCGCCTTCATGTCGTATGCCTTGGGATAGGAAGGCGTGTCACCCTCTGCCGTGCCGAGATACCCACCACGGTTCACTTCGGGCGTCCGGCCGGCGAGACGGATTTGCTCCAGCAGATCAGCTCGGTTCAAAGAGAAGGCAGAGATGAGTTGCTTTTGCTCTGCCTCATTGGTCGCCCGTGTTGTCGATGCCTTCAGGATGGCCTTGACTTGCTCGGGGATTGTTACGGCGCTGGCGCGCACGCCGACAGGGCGCAGCACTGCATTGACGCTCTCGACTCCCGAAACGCTGGCGCGCCCATCGCTGAACTGGAGTTTTACAAACTCCTGGGCCTTGGCAGCCGGGGCCAGGGTGACGGCGAGAGCCGTAGCGGCCAAGGCCTGTTTGACGTTGGTGGATGGGTTGGTTTGCATAACGCGTTCCTTTCTACGTTGTTGCATGGAGAATTTGTTGGGCCAAACTGCTCAGTGTTTGACCGAGGTCGAGGCGGACTTCCTGGACAAGGAGGGTCCCAGACCTTGAATGAGAAAAACACCGCACAGGATCAGTGCGACTCCGGCGATGCGCTGGAGGCTGATCGGCTTGCTTGCCAAGCCCATCATTCCGTAGTGATCGACCACAACTGCGGCGACCATCTGCCCGGCAACCACACAGACCAGGAAGCCACCAGCGCCGAGTTTGGGTGTGACCGAGGCAGCCGCGGCCACGTAGATCGCACCGAGCACGCCGCCGATCCAGAGCCACCAAGGCCCATTCAGCACGGCAGTGGTTTGCGGAGTCGGCGCCCGCAGGAGCGCCAACGTGGGAACGATCACCAGAAGACTCACGCCCAGGGAAACGAGAGCCGCCCACAGTGGGTGCCCTGCCATACGCCCGATGGTGGAGTTGGCTGCGGCTTGGAATGGGAGAACGGCACCGGCAAGCAGCGCCATGGCCACAGGTGCAAGCACTGCTGCTTTACTCATCATCGGAGGTTCCTGTCGGTGTGTTGGATCGATGTACGTATGGTCTTTCATACGCCATCTTTATGGAAATCGATTCTGTGCACAGCTACTATTCACCGCATGGATGAACTGCGCCGCATCGACCTGAACTTGCTCTTGACCCTGCACGCTCTGCTGACTGAAAAACATGTGAGCCGAGCCGCTCTGCGGCTGCACAAGAGCCAGCCGGCGGTCAGCCACTCCCTGGCCCTTCTGCGCAAGCATTTCGGGGACCCGCTGCTGATGCGCCGCGACGGGCGACTTGAACTGACCGTACGAGCCGAAAGCCTCGTCAGGCCGCTGGGCGAAGCTCTGAGCAGCCTCAATGGGCTATTGGCTGCACCAGTGTTCGACCCGGCGCGATTGAAGAGGCGGTTCCGGCTCTCGTTGTCCGACTATGCCGCGCGGGTGGTTTTGCCGCAGCTAGTGAGGCATGTGCGAGAACATGCGCCGGGCGTGGACCTAGCCATCAGCCAGGCCAGTCGGGAGGCGATGCTGGCCCAACTGTTCGACGGAGAGTTGGACTTGGCCCTTGGCATCTTTCCCGACCTACCCGCAGACATCCAAGTCCAAGAGCTGTTTCAAGAGCGGTTTGTCAGCGTGGCCGATAGGGCTGTATTGCCGGCTAGCGGATTCCTGACCTTCGATCAATGGGTTGAGCGCCCGCACGCCATGGTGTCGCTGCGCCACGATGCGCCCGACGAGATTGGGAACGCTGTGGCCGTGCACGGCCGGCGCCGCCACCTTGCTTTGGTGCTGCCGCACTGGGGCGCAGCGATGGATGTGCTGGCCGGCACCGATCTGATTCTGACGGTCGCAAGTCGGGCGGTAGGGTCAATGCAGAAGCACAAGACCCTACGCAAGTTCGAGACACCTTTGAAACTTCCGCAATTTGCGTATCAGCAGGCATGGCATAGCCGCCGAACCGAGGATGCCGCGCATCGCTGGCTGCGAGTGGCGGTGGCGACTCTGCTCAACGGCAATGGGTGAAATCTGATGCCTTGGACACCGAACGTCCGCTTGTGGGCGAGCATGCCCCCCAAGGACACCTCGTATTCTTCCGCCATGATCTCTTCGTTCCCGCACCGGAGTTTCTCCGTAGCCTACGCGTCGAGTGATTCCTGCCACAGGAGTGGCATCCACCTCTCTGGAACTGCTCGCCTATGTCGTGCGCGATCAGTCGACGAGGCTCAGGATGGACTTTGAGAAGCCATTTAGATGCTCGACAAGCCATCTGCCCGCAGGACCTGGCGGCTCCGACGCCGGGTGATAGGCGGATACGCCCAGCATGAAACCAGTAGGCGGCACTTCTTCCGTGTCCAGCAGAACCAATGTCCCGTCGGCGATGTCCTTCTCGACTGTGTGCAGTGGCATGTTTCCCCACCCAACGCAGTCTTTGAGAAAGGCATGCTTGGTCGAGAGGTCTGCCAAGCGCCATGTGGACGCGGATACGACACCGTAGTCCCGCCCTTCCATCAAGTCAGACCTGTCTGTCAGGACAAGTTGTACGTGGCTCGACAGCTCATGCTTGGGAATGCGACGTCCAATGCTCGCGAGCGGATGGGTTGCGGCAGCAACCGAGACCAGAGCAATTTCGCCGAGCCGCTCGCTGACGAGAGATGGAAACGCGACAGGCAGCGAGGCCAGAATCCCGAGGCTGCAACGGCCACTCAGAACTGACTGATAGCCAGCGCCCAATCCTTCAACGAAGAGCCGAAGCGGGGTCAACGGAAACTGGCGCGAGAACGCCTTGGCGGCCGCGCTGATGATGGCAGTGGGAAAGAACACGTCGACCACCACCGAGAGCTCAGCTTCGAGCCCCGAAACCATCAGCTTGGCGCGGGCCTTGAGGGTGTCCACACCGGACACGACACTTCGCGCGTCTGCGAGGAGCAGCACTCCCTCAGTCGTGAGCTTCGGGAATCGTCCAGAACGGTCAAACAAAGTGACGCCCAGTTGCCCCTCCAGGTCACCAATCCATCCGCTCACCGCGGATTGAACGCGGTTGAGCCTGCGCGCCGCGGCCGAGAAGCTTCCTTCGTCAACGGCGGCTATGAAACTTCTGAGCTGGTCGAGTGAGACACCGTCGAGCATGAGCCCCTCCATCTCCGGTGGAGATGTATCACATCTCAATATACCGTCTTTTCAGATACGAGGACTGGCCGCACCATTCGTTTGCCAAGCTACACCCCACCGGAATTCACCATGCATCTGCTTCACCTTGATTCCAGCGCCCTCGGCGCCGCATCTGTCAGTCGCCGCCTGACATCGGAGCTCGTCGCGCGCCAGCGCGCGTTGCATCCCGATATTCGTGTCACCTACCGAGACTTAGGAGCAGACCCGGCTCTGCACCTGACCGGAATTCACGTGGCCGCCCGTCAGGGTGTTGCCAGCGACGACATGGCCATCAATGCAGACTTGGTGAAAGGGAACGCCTACCTGGATGAACTGACCGCCGCTGATGTTCTTGTCATTGGTGCGCCGATGTACAACCTGACGATCCCAACGCCGCTCAAGGCATGGATCGATCGCATTGCGATTGCAGGCAGGACATTTCGCTATACCGCGACCGGACCTGAGGGCTTGCTGAAAGGCAAGAAGGTCTTCATTGCATCCGCGCGTGGTGGCGTGTATTCCGCAGGTAGCCCAGCAGCCGGGTTCGAGCACCAAGAGAGCTACCTCAAGGGCGTCCTGGCCTTCCTCGGCATGACAGACGTGACCATTGTGCGAGCCGAAGGCACCGCGTTCGGTCCCGAGGCGAGAGAAGCCGCTGTTGCCAAAGCGCTCGCGGATGTCGCGGCCATCACCGCATAGACAAAGCGGACTCGCCAAACCCGCTCCACCATATCGAAGGAAATCTCGTGAACTACTCGATCATCGGCTCTGGCAACGTCGGCGCTGCCTTGGCCAAACATTTCGCCCGCAGTGGCATCGCCGTAGGCCTGGCCAACACCCGCGGTCCAAGCTCCATCGCCTCATTGGCAAAGGAGATCGGCAACGCCGTAGTTCCCATGACTCTGCAGGACGCGCTCAAGGCCGAAGTGGTCATCCTGGCGATTCCCTTCCGCGCCCATACAACCGTCGCAGGAGCTCTGCCGAGTTGGTCTGGCAAGGTAGTCGTCGACGCCATGAACACCTACGGCATCTCGCCGGAGGAACTGAAGGGGCGTCCTTCCACCGAACTCGTGGCAACTGCATTCTCCGGGGCGAAAGTGGTCAAGACGCTCAATCAGCTGCCGGCCAAGCTCCTGGCCAAAGATCCTGCTGATGGCGGGGGGCGTCGGGTCATGTTCGTATCGAGCAACGACGATGACGCGCAGACTGCTATCTCAAAGCTCGTCGCCGCTCTGGGTTTCGCTCCCATCCTGCTCGGCAAGCTCGACGAAGGCGGCAACCTGATCGGCATGGGTGGACCGTTGATCCTCCAGGACCTCATCAAGCAAGGCTAGAGCGGCGTCCACTCTCGGCGATGGCTGCTGAGGGAAGCACGTCGAATCCAATATCGATGGCGCCGCGGTGGCGACAACTTGACGTCGTCGACAGGTACTCAAAAAACTGCGTCAAAGGAACCCACATGCGCGATGCTCTCCCCGAGGAGATCACCTTTCGCAAGCTGGAGATTCTGCTGGCCTACATGGATGCCGGCACACTGACACGAGCTGCCCAGGCGCTGGGCATCAACCCAGTCAGCGTCCACCGCGCGCTGCACTCGCTGGAGGACGCGCTGCGCTGCCCACTGTTCCGCGCGGAGGGCAGGAACCTGATGCCAACTTCGGCTGCTTCTGTGCTGGCGGGAACCGCGCACGCAGCGCTCAAGGTTATGCGCGAAGGAGTCAATGCCACACGCGCTGCAGGTGGCTACCTGGCCGACAGCGTCTGCATTGGCTCGCTGTACTCGCTCGGTGTCAGAACTATTCCAGGGCTTGTCACCGCCCTCAAACTGCGCAGGCCGTCCTTGCAGACCGACGTCTCGATGGGATCGAATGTCGAACTCCTGACCAAGCTGCGTGCCTTCACTGTAGACGCCGCGTTGATGGTGTTGCCGGACAGCGCCCAGGATATCGAATCGATCCCGCTGTTCGAAGACCAGGTGTTCTTCGCGGCGCCTGCAAACTCGAAGTATGCGCAGATGGATTCGATCGACTTGGGCGCTTGCGGCAGTGAGCGCTTCGTAAGCCTCACCGAGGGATTCGCCACACGCAATGATTTCGCTGCTACCTTTGCGAAGGCCGGCTACACCCCACAGGTCGCACTGCAGGTTGGCGACATCTTCACGCTGATCAACTTCGTCAGCGGTGGCGTCGGGTGCACATTGCTGCCCGGTCGCGTCCGCGATGTTCTCAACGGCTCTGTCCAACTGATTCCCCTGCACCCGCGCTTCGCCGTGCGCCAACAGATCGGCTTGAGCTACCTGCGTGCGCGCGAACGCGACCCGAACTTGCTGACGCTCGCCTCCGCCTGCCGCCTGCTGCTGGGATCTGAATGAGCATGCGCCGCGTCTCCACGAAATTGCGTCCATCTGTGGCGACTGAAACAGAACACGTGAAATCAGTGAGCGAAAACCCTCGAACGTTCCTGTCGTTGCAACGATGGCGCGCGGTGTGCAATGGATGCGTTTCCACTTTAACGCTACCGTGTCTCCATTCACCAATGGAGAGGATCCATGAGACTTTCAATGCACACATTGGCAGTGGTCGTCGTCACCACGGTCTATGGCGTCACACCTGCCGTGGCGGCCGATCTTGAGGCTGGCCGCTACGCAATCAAAGCCGCCCACAGCGGCAAATGTGTCGACGTTGATGCTGCTGGACTGGGAGACGGCATCAATATTCAGCAATACACCTGCAACGGGACCACGGCGCAACAGTTTGACGTGACAAGCCTCGGCGGAGGCTTCTACAAGCTGCTCAACGTGAACAGTGGCAAGGCCATCGACATCGTCGGCGGCTTCACCAACGACGGCGCCAACGTGCAACAGTGGAGCGACAACGGCTCCGGCCAGCAACGCTTCGCGATTCAACCCGCCACCGGTTCCGATCAGTTCACGATCAAGAACCAGAAGAGCGGCAAGTGCATCGATGTGGCCGACCGCAGCGCCGCGGATCGCGCCAATGTGCAGCAATGGAGCTGTGCCGGCTCGACCAACCAGATATTCACGTTCAGCCGCGTTGTTGGCACTACGTCGCAAGTGTGCTTCTACGAAGACATCAACTACGCGGGCAGAAGCTACTGCACCGGTGAAGGAGCAGCCGATGCACCCGCCGGCTGGATACGTCTGGCGTCCTCGGTAAAGGTACCTGTGGGCTTCCAGGTTGACCTGTTCACCGATGTCGGCGGGTCAGGACGCGTGCTGTCGCTCTTGGCTGACACGGTCAACTTGGTGCCGCTGGGGTTCAATGATGCGATGTCATCGTACAGATTCTCGAAGGCAAACGGAACGCCGCCTTCGTCGACAGCCGCCAAGAAGCAGCGCATGCTTGACTTCCTGCGGGCCATATCTGGGCAACAGACTTTGGTGGGAGTAGAGAACAAGAATACTGGCTCGCCCACCAGCGACACGAACCGAATCAATGCGATCACTGGCAAGGTTGGATCGTTCTGGGGCGCCGATTTCGGATTCGGAGGCGCTGTTGGGAACCGTGGAAACATGGTGGCCGAGGCTAAGCGACAGTTCGCCAAGGGCGCTCTCGTTGGGTTGATGTATCACGCTTGTGCGCCGATACAGAACGAGTACTGCACGTGGGACGACATCGGCGACAAGCATCCGGTGCATTTCACCGACGACCAGTTCAAGGAGCTCTTGACGCCTGGAACCGGTTTGAACAACGCGTGGCTAGGTCGGCTCGACACATTGGCCGGCTACTTCCAGCAGTTGAAAGACGCCGGTGTGGTGGTGCTCTTCCGCCCCTTCCACGAGATGAACATGTGCAAGTTCTGGTGGTCCTGCCACAAGGGGACATTCGGCAGTGCGGCGCTCTATCGCATGACGCATGACTACTTGGCAAAGTCGAAGGCTCTGGACAACATCATCTGGGTTTGGAATGTGCAAGACATCAAGAACCCACTGTTCACCACCGACATAGATCAATACAACCCGGGATCAGATTACTTCGACATCGCGTCGCTGGACATCTATGAACTAGGCTATGTCACCAACAGCTACTCCACGATGCTGCGTGTCGCTGACGGCAAGCCGATCGCCATTGGCGAGAATCAGTTCGCCACCTCCGTCGACCTCCTGCGCCAGCAGCCGAAGTGGGTCTACCAGATGCTTTGGCCGGACTTCATTGACGACCAGCGCAACCGCGCCACTCTGCCGTCGCTGTACAACGGACCTATGGTCCTCACGTTGGAGGAAATGCCTGGCTGGAAGTGAAAGGCTGGCGGGAGGAGGTTTCCGCGCAGATTCGCGGGGTGACAACCGCTCGCCGAGCGCTGGCTGTGCTGGCTTCGAACCTGCACCTCCGCGGCAAACTGCGCGCTCCCACTGCGGCCTTGTTAAAAGCACTGCGTGACGAACTGTCAGAGGATGCCAAGCAAGCCATGCTGTGGGACGGAGAACGACTGGACGCCGAGGGATTTGCGGAGCGGATACGGCAGGCCCGCAAGCGATGGAAGGGAGTGTGGCCCCTCCATTGCCTTTGAGTAGAAAGTGGGCAACTGAAAAGGAGCGGAGGCCACCGCTCGCCCCCGTCGTGCCGCCAACGTCCGGTTCGGAGCGGGCTGGTTGAAGTCTCGGTCGGCTCCCTTGGGTCGGAAACACCAGTTCGAAGCTTTGAGCAGCAGACACTCGGCGCCGGTTGATGGGGCGAGCCGCGGCGTGCGAGGCTGGATGACCGCAGCGTCTTCAAGACCGATCATCGAAGCCGGTGGTCGGGCGGACGGGTCGATGACCGCTTTGTGCCACTCAGCGTGAACCCAGCCCCTGGCCGCGAGCGTCGGCAGCCGCTGCAAAGCCGTCATCACAGAGTCGCTGACAGCTTCAGACTGGTTGCGGTCGGTCAGAGCCCGTCGCTCGAGCGACCGCTCTGACGGAGAGGAGTCCTTCGTCGCGCAACGCGTTGGGTTTGCTCGGTCACGCCCGAATCGACGGGGCTGCATGCCGGCGCTGACCAGGTCGAACGGCTGCTACTGCGAGCCGCGAATCAGAGCTATCGACCCATCGGCGACATTGGTCCGGCTGGATCGAGCGCCGGAGACCTGACATTCATGCGGCACGGTCGGGGCTTCGAATTTCAACCAGAGTTGCCGGTCGGGAACTCAACTGAGGCGCCGCGAATCTGATCATCGTGCCGTGTACCGATGAGGATGCGATGAGGCCTGTCAGCTTGTTCATACCTTCGTACTCAGCCTGCCTGCCATCACGCACCCAATGAGCGATGACGACCGTGGCTCCCATGGTGTCGCCAGTGCTGGCTAATCCCGCGTTTTGATCTATGGCGTCGCTCGCGTAGTAAGGCATCTGGCCTTTCGGCAATTTCCTCCAAGTTGAATACAGGGCCACCTGTCCCCAGGTAGCCCAAATCCAGTTTATTTGTGTGAACCTACTTCTTCACGTTCTTTTGTGCCATGTCATAGCTTTCAAACAACGCCCCATATGCGGGTTCGACGTGGTCGACAAAGACCTTGGCGAATTCCATTGCTTCTGGGCGATTCCAAGTGTGCATCACCTCTGTAATCACCGCGAATGTGTCAGTTGGCATTGCGCCCGCCTGCGTGACCCGGGCAATTGAGATGTCGGTTGCCATCTTCGACCAATTGCCCGAGGCATCCACAATGCAGAACACTTTGTATCCCTGTGCGAGGGCGCTGAGTGCAGGAAATACCATGCAAATGCTCGTGAGCGTGCCCGCGATGAGCAATGTCTTCCGCTTGGTCTTCTCGACGGCCTCGACAAAGGGGCGGTGATCCCACGCGTTGATCGGGCCTTCGCGCGGAACGTACACCACATCGGGGTTGCTCAGAAGGATATCGGGAATGATCGGACCATTGGGGCCACCGGGAACTGATGCCGTTGCGACGGTCGGGATCTTCGCGATCTTCGCTGCCTTCGCAAGAGCAACTACGTTGTTGCGGAGTTCCCGGTACTCCATATCACGGACCAACTGGAACAAGCCGCTCTGATGATCTATCAGCAGCAATACTGCATCGTTGGGGTCAATCATCCATTTGTTTGTCATGTCATTTCCTTTGGTTTTGGAACTGGATACACCGCCTGCAACGGCGTCTTTGTTTGCGGCTGTCGCCGATGCGGTCAGCAATGTCGCTGCGCCAACTGCAGCGCCGCTAACAAGCATCTCTCTACGCTTCATGTGTTTCTCCGTGGTGATTGAATGTGCTGCCTTCGGCAGCGGGGATCGTGCGATTCCAGCGCACGAAGACGTCGTCGGCAGCCGGTACCTTGGTCATGGAGGAACCCCGAAGGACAATGAGTTGCCGGTGGGCGGCTGAGACTGAATATGCAGATCGCTCGGTGGCCACCGGCTGGTCGAGGCATGCGGCGGGTGATCTAGCCGATTCGCTTGTCACGTCGCAGCTCGGCGCCGATGCGCTGAATCTCGGCCTCTCCCAGTGCCAGGGCAGTCTTGCTGGTGTGCACCGAGTAGTAGCCCATCACCAGGTCGTGTGGATGCTTCACTGCCGAGCCGAGGACGAAGGACGTGTCGCCGTGGGCCACGAAGTCGATGGCTTGTTCCGATTCCTCGAACACGGCGAGTTCACCGGTGCCGACCATCCCATTCACGTCGAGTCGTCCCGCGCTGACCGCCAACCAGGCCACGGTGTGGCCGGCGGGCGGCGTGTATCGCCAGCACTCGCCGTCCTTCAAACGCACGGCAAGGTAGTTCATGCCCGAAGGTGCGGGAATCGGGCTGCGGGCCTTGCCGTAGCTTCCGAGCAGCGCACGGGCCGGGCCTTCGTGTGGAACGTCTGAAGGCGCCAAGTACAGGCTCTCCGCGTGCGCGTTCTCTTCAGAGGGAGGCAAGGCGACCCAGAGTTGAAAGCCCGACATCTGCAAGTCGCCGACGGGTGCGCCGATATGCCAAACGCCGTTGCCGGAGCGCATCCACTCCACGCCGCCAGCTGGCAGCACGCCCTTCTTGCCAGTCGTGTCTTCGTAGCGAAGGTTGCCTGCCATCACGAAGGTCAACGTGGCGATGCCTGAATGCGGATGCATCGCGAAGCCCTGACTGCCGAGACCGGGGCTGAAACTGTTGAGGTCGAGAAAGATGAACGGCTTCAAGAACTCGCCGAGGTCGCTCGGGCTCACCAGCCGCGTGATCGGTCCATGGGTGTTGCCATGCGTGCGGTGGACGATCGCCCGCCCGCCCGCGCTCGATGCTCGATCAAGGTTCGGATTGCCAGGAAGGGCTCGCGCTGCGGTCATCGATCGTCCTTGGAGTTGAAGTGAAGGCGGCTCGCCGAAGACATGACGTCTGAGCTGCTGCAGTCAACGTTTGAACGATAGGGGCGGTAGGATCGACGTACTAGCCGGTGCAGTTGGAGCGCACCCGTCCAATTTTTGAATCAATGGGTCGCCATGCTTGATCTGAACGACATCGCCTTGTTCGTGCAGGTCGTGCGCAGCGGCAGCTTTGCGGGCGCGGCGCGGCGCCTCGGCGTGCCAGCGAACACCGTCAGCAGGCGCGTCCAAGGGCTCGAGCAGCATCTCGGCGTCCGGCTGCTGCAACGCTCGACCCGCAAGCTCACTCTCACCAGCGCGGGCGAGGAGTTCAACGCACGTTGTGCCGATGCGGTAGCGGGACTGGTCGAAGCCGGGCAGGTGCTGAGCTCCACAGGGCAGGAGCCGAGTGGGCTTGTTCGCGTTGCTGCGCCCGCCGACTTCCTCGACATGTTCGTAATGGAATGGGTCGCCGAGTTCCTGGCGACCTATCCCAAGGTTCGCCTTGCATTGGTGCTCAGCGATTCGAAGGCAGACCTGATCGCGGATCGCATCGACGTGGCGTTTCGTGGCGGTCCCCTTGAGGACTCGGAATACATCGGGCGGCAGGTTCTGAGTGCTGGCAACGACGGGCTGGTGGCCAGCCCTGGCTATCTTGCAGCGAGGGGCGCGCCCAGCACACTGCAGGACCTGATGGAGCACGATTGCGTGACCTTTGCGCACTCTGGCAGTCATATGACCTGGCACCTGGCCGGACCCGACGGCACTGGTGAAGCCGTGCAGGTCGCCGCTCGCTTCAGCGGCAACACAGCGCAGGCACTTCGCAAGGCGACGCTGGCTGGGTTGGGGATCACGCTGCTTCCCAGGGCCATCCTCATGAAGGACTTGCAGGCCGGACGCCTTGTTCCCGTGCTACCCGAATATCAGCGTCCCGGCCACGGCCTCAATGTGCTGTATCCCAGCCGACGGCATCTGCCGCTGGCTGTGTCCGCATTCATCGATCTCGTCGTCGAGAAGATCGGCGAACTGGATGCGGCATTCACACCGCAGCGCCCATAGGAGTGCGCCAGCACCTTCCGGGGTTCCGCTGAAGAGCACAGGGATCCGCAAGCTGAGCAGGTTAGCCTCCCGAAACCCGCCGTTCGTGACCGGCTGCTCATGGGCCGACAGTGTATGTGCGCGGAATCGCCTGCAAGCAGTCGATCGCTGCCGGGTCGGTTGCCACGTGCGACCGCTTTCGGGGCGTCGGGCGAAGGGGAACAGTCGGCCATTTGCGGTCGGTCGCCATAGACTGCTTCCTGGCAAGCCAACCGTGCAGACAACAACGGCTGCGTTCGTGGGCTGCCCGTCAGGAGATGCGAGGTCTGGTAAGCCGCACCGAATAGCACAACTCAATGGTTCAGAATTCAACGCCTTCTGCGATGGCTATCGGCAGCGGTCCATGCGATGGCCGTCGTTGCTCTCCTCGCAATCCCCATCCCATGGAAGATCGCGGCCTTCGCCATCTTGCTGGTGATCGGCGCCGTCACGACGTACGTTCTGCTCAGCAAGCTTTGCCCCAACTGCGGGAGTTCGTATACAGGTTCCTTGCAGTTCGGCTTCTGGCCGCCACTAAACTCATTCCGCACTTCATGTCCAAAGTGAGGTGCGTCTGCCGAAGAGCCAGCTGGGGGTGCTTAGGCGGGCTGCAACGGGAGCTCCTGGGGTGGGTGCGGCAAGGTTGGAGGAAGGATGAGAAAGTTCTTGTTGTGGATTGAAGGCACCCTGCTGGTCTTGGCGGGCTTGACTCTGGTAAGTTTTTTGGACACGTTGTTCAGGGGCGACTATGGTGGGCCATCTGAGGCTGTATGGGTCGCGCTCGTGTTCATCGTGAATCCTCTTCTATTGCTGTTCTGGATGGCGGTGAACTTCAGGCGCCAGATAAAGGTGGATACGGCGCTGTGTAAGGGAGCTTTGCTGGTCGTGCTGTCCGCCTCGACGATGGGCCTGTCGTGGCTGTTCCATACCCACCTTGCGACCTCCGTGGCGTTGACCTGCATTTCAATGTCCCTCAGCATTGGCGGACTCTCGAAGAACCGCCCGCCTCTTGGTGGGAACCTGTCGGTTTGAACTGAGCCGCGCCTGGGTCCGTTGCCGACCATCAACTGTCGGTCGCCAACGGCGCGTTTCGGGTAGGCTGAGAAACCATGGCTCCAACCGAATTCAAGCGCCCGATCCTCACTGCCCTGCAGACAGTCCCAGTGCCGACGGAAGCCGCCGCCCAGATCTTGTTCAGGGTAGTCCCGCGGACCATGAAGATTGGAAGGTGCTTGCTGGCCAGGTGCTGACGCTGCGCAGGGTGGCTTTCAGGTAGGCCAGGGCTTGGTCGGCAACAGCCTCGGCCAGAGTCGGCCACGCAATCGCCCGCAATTCACTACGATCAAACCATGACCAACGAAACGTGCCCAAACTGCGGTGTCAAGTTCGACGTTCAGAAGAATCGGTACACAGGTGGCTTCTTCTCGTACTTCCGTCCGCGTTGGCCGAGTGAGCAGGTTGACCACCAATTCACGGTCAGGTGCCCTCATTGCCGCTTGGCCTACGTGAGCGATTCAGTCAAGTTCTTGGGTGTAGCTACTCGCAAGACTTACGTCCTCTTTGGCTTCCTGATGGTTCTCGCGGTCATCGTGTTCGTTCAATTTGCAGCGTAGCAAACGCTGCTCTCAGCAAGGAGAGCCATGTATATTCTCTTGTGTGCCGCCGACTACCGGGTTGCTGAGATTCGACGATCGGTCACGTACAAAGGTCGACGAATGAGTGTGATCGAGCCGCAAGCGAACGACGGCTTCCAAGCAGCTTGATCGCTAACTCAGAAGTCCGCAAAGGGTCGATTGTGTGAGTTCGCGAGCCCGCGGAGCGGACGTCTATCCGCGCCATGTCGAGGTGGAGGCGAACCTCACTTCATCCAGCGTTGCACAGCGCACCTCTCAGCGTCACCATTGCCGCGGTGAGCGGACATTCGGAGTCCGCGGCCGACCGACCGCAACCGCTGCAAAGCCGACCTTCATCGCTGCTTGCAGCGGATGACGCATTGAAGTGCCTGTGCAGCATTTTTTCCTTCGTCAGTGATCGGATCAACAACGTTCGTCAAACGATGTCCCGCGCCAGATGATCGGTTCAATGCCGGTCAAGCTCACCGGTATGACGCGTCGTGGTTGTCGAGTTCAAAAGAAGGATCGTCAGAAGGAGTGCATCGGTGATCCGGACCCGGCGCGTCGCTTGGCGTGGCGACCCACCCAGACGCCGGCATCGGTATCCCACGCGACGGAGTGCGGCTTGTTCTTCTCATGATTGCAAGCTAGGAACATTGCCGAATTGCCGCTCAGAGCTATGAAGCGGTTTCTCTTCGATAGGCCGTGACCGAGCGAGACCGACCCAAAGAAGCCAGTGGAGCCGCCGAATCGCCTGCCCGAAACCGGAACTTCCGGAAACGCTGATGCGACCTGCGGCGATGCAGCGACACTGCGATCTCCGCTTTCCAACCGCGTCACTCACCCGGAGGCTTGGCGCGGGATTCTGAATTGCTTGTGCGGCAGCTGCCAGTCGATGCCTTCGAGCAGCTTCGGTAGCAGCGCCAAACTAAGGGCCACGCTTCCCGATTCGGCTTGCAGCCAGATGAACCGCCCTCGCTCCAGGCGCTTGGTCAGCAGGCACATGCCGTGGCCACCGCTCCAGAGCACTTTGAGAAAAACGCCACGGCGTGCACGGAAGGCGAACACATGACCCGAGTACGGGCCCTCGCTGAGGACAGCACGCCCCCTCGCTGCGAGCGAGTCGATGCTGCAGCGCATATCGGTGACGCTGGCGGAGAGCCAGACGCGTGTCCCGGCACGCAGGCCGATCATGCGCTGCGGCGCAGGGCGCGCAGCACGAGCATCAGCGCCTTCTCCTCGACCCAGACTGTGAACTCGCGGTCGTGCTCCGGCGCAGTCGACTTCGATGATGCCGTCGTGCTCGTCCGAGGGCTGGGACTTGCCGATATCCATGCCGTCCGAGCTCGTTGTTGTCGCCAGCGGTGCTGTCTCAACTGCCGGCGCCAGCTGCACCGGCACCAGCGTCACGGCCACGCCCGTCGGTGCACGCATCGCGCGGAGATGGTCTCGCCGCCACTTGAACAGCAGGTTGGCGTTGATGCCAGCCGTCAGCGCGATGGCCGAGACGGACGCGCAGGGCACAAGGCCATGCAAGATCAAGTCCGCCTTGAACGACCGCTCGTGGTGACGCAGATTCGCGAACGCCGCATTGAACCGGCTCGCATCGAGTGAGGCCGCGGCCGGCTCAGTCCGCACCCTCTACGATTCGATAGCCGACGCCGGGCTCGTTGAGCAGCCGGCGTGGCTCGGCCGGGTCGCGCTCCAGCTTCGCGCGCAACTGCGCCATGTAAAGACGCAGGTAGTGCGTCTGCTCCGTGTGCTCCGCACCCCACACGTCGGCGAGCAGGCGCCGGTGCGTGACCACCTGCCCGGCCTGGCGCACCAGGCGCGCCAGCAGCTTGAACTCGGTGGGCGTCAAGTGCACCTCGGCGCCCTCCACTGTGACGCGGTGCGCCGCGAGGTCGACATCCAGTTCCTCGTGACGATAGTGCGTGATGGCCGGCTGCGCCACGGTGCCGCGGTGGCGCAGGGCCACGCGCATGCGCGCCAGCAGCTCGGGCAGACTGAAGGGCTTGACGAGGTAGTCGTCGGCGCCGGCGTCGAGCAACTCGATCTTCTGCACCTCGGCCTGGCGCGCGGAGATCACGATCAGCGGCGTCGCGCGCGATCGCCGCAGCGCTTGCAGGAAGGTCTGACCGTCGCCGTCGGGCAGGCCCAGGTCGAGCAGCACCAGATCGACGCCCCCTTCGGACTCGGCATGCTGTGCCAGTGCGTGGGCGTCGGCCAGGCTGGCAGCCGGGAGCACGTCATACCCTTCGACGACCAGCGCCTCACGCAGCGCGGTTCGCAGGTCGCGATCATCCTCGACCAGCAGGATGCGAAGGCTCATGGATTTTCGCTTTCCGGCGGATCCGAAGGCGGCTCCCGCAGTGGCAACAGACACTCGAAGCTGCAGCCGCCGTGGCTGCGCGGGCGCAGGGTCAGCTCGCCGCCGTGCACTCGGGCGATCGCCCGGCACACCGCCAGCCCCACACCGGCACCCGGACGCTGCGACGCGTCGCTCTCACCGCGCTGAAAGACATCAAAGACACGCTCGCGCCAGGCCAACGCAATGCCCGGGCCGCGATCGCGCACCGCCAGCAGCATCCGGTCAGCGATTTGGCGCATCAGTATCTCCACCGGCGCGCCGGGCGGGCCGTACTTCAGCGCGTTGTCGACCAGGTTGTCGAGCAGCTGCGAGACCAGCATCGCGTCACACCACAGCAGCGGCAGCCCGGGCTCGACGCGAGCGCGCACCTGCCGGCCTCCATCCCGCCGCCGCGCCCGCCGCAGCGCCGTGCCGACGATCTCCTCGGCCGATTCCCAGTCGCAATGCGGTTCCACACCCGGTGCGTGGAGTCGCACCAGCTGCAGTGTGTTGTCGGTCAGCCGGCTCAGGCGCTGCACCTCTTCGACGATGCCGGCGGCGAGCTTGCGCTGCTGCGCCACGTCGAGCCGCTCGGCCTGCTGATCCAGCGACGATGCCGCACTCATGATGCTCGCCAGCGGGGTGCGGTAGTCGTGCGAGACGGCGGCCAGCAGCGCCGTGCGCACGGCCTGCTCGCGCGCCAGTTCGCGTGCCTGCTGCTCGTCGCGGGCGGAGAGTGAGCGTTGCAAGGCCAGGCCCATCTGGTCGCACAGCGCTTGCGCGTGGGCGCACAGGCTCAGGTCGACGATGGTGCCCAGGCCGCGCAGCACCGCCGCACCGAGCGTCACGCCGCGTCCGCGCAAGGGCAGGTAGACGTCGGGCTGTTGCGTATCGCGCCGGCTGCCCGGGCCGAGCGCTTCTCCCAGCCGTATGCACAGCTTCAGACCGGCCTCCTGCTCGGCACTCGCCTCGCCCACCTGCAGCGCCGCTGCATCCTGTTCGTGCACGCCGAGCTTGATCGACACGAGCACGGCCACCGGCACGCCGCCGGCAGCGACCAGTGCATCGAGCAGCGCGTTGGCATGTGTCGCCGGGTCGCTCGCGTCGCGCAGCCGGTCGCTCCAGTTGCGCAGACGCTCCTCGCGACGCGCTTGGCCTTGTGCCGTCCGCGTGGCGCGCCGCGCCCGCACGAGCAAGACGCCGACGACGCCGTTGAGCATCAGCAGACCGAGCAACAGCCAGCCGGGTGGAGCGACGAGGAGGTTCATGCGCGCAAAGCTTGGGAGGGCAACCGTCAGGAAAGCATAAGCGACGCATCCGGGGCGTGGAGACGTTCCATATGCGGCGCTTATGCCCGCTGCTGCAGATTGCTCGCACCGCAACCAACAGAGAACCACATGACCTCCTTCGACTTCCTCTTCGACCATCGAGCGGCACTCTGGGTGTCCGCCGCACTGCTGGTGCTGCTGGCCTTGTACAAGTGGGTCTTCCGTCTGTTCGGCATCGTCATCGTCCCAGACGACTCGATCGGCACTGTCACCAAATCGTTCGTGCTCTTCGGTGCCCACCGGGAACTACCGCCCGGCCGAATTGTTGCCGTGCTCGGCGAGGCCGGGCTGCAGGCCAATACGCTCGCGCCCGGGTTGCACTTCTTCCTCTGGCCCTGGCAGTACACCGTGTTGCTGGCCAAGTTCACCGTCGTGCCCGACGGCCACATCGGCGTCATAGAAGCCTGCGACGGTGCGCCGCTGCCCGATGGCCGCGTCGTTGCCCGTCATGTCGATTGCGACAACTTCCAGGACGCACGTGCCTTCCTCGGCCGCAGCGGCGAGCGCGGCGTGCAGATGTCGATCGTGCCGCCAGGCGCCTGGCGCATCAACACGCTGCTGTTCACCGTGCACATCGAGCCGATGACGGTGATCGAGCCGGGCAAGGTCGGGGTGGTCGAGGCGCGCGACGGCGCGGCGCTGTCGGGCGGCCGCATCATCGGCCAGCAGGTGGCCTGCAACTCGTTCCAGGACGCCCAGGCCTTCATGGCGCGCGGCGGCCAGCGCGGCCCTCAGATGGGCATCGTGCCGCAGGGCAAGTACCGCATCAACCCGCGGCTGTTCAAGGTCACGCAGGTCAACGTGCTGGACGTGCCCGACAACAAGCTGGGCATCGTCACCACACGCGAAGGCGCGCCGCTGGCTACCGGCGAGATAGCCGGTGCCGAGGTGCCGGGGCACAACCAGTTCCAGGATCCGCAGGCATTCGTTGAGCGAGGTGGCACCAAGGGCCTGCAGGAGCAGGTGCTGCTGGCCGGGCGCTACTTCATCAACCCGATGTTCGCGACCATCGAGATCATCGACATGACCGAGGTGCCGATCGCCTCGGTCGGGGTGGTCGTGGCCTTCGTCGGCAAGGCGGGCGACGACGTCACCGGCGCGGACTTCAAGCACGCCAACATGGTGCGCCGTGGCGAGAAGGGCGTCTGGGTCGATGTGCTCGACCCGGGCAAGTACGCGATCAACACCTACACCCACAAGGTGCGCGTGGTGCCCACCGCGAACGTGGTGCTCAACTGGGCCACCGGCAAGTCGGAGGCGCACAAGCTCGACGTGAACCTGTCGACCATCACCGTGCGCTCGGCCGACGGCTTCACCTTCAACCTGGACGTGAGCCAGATCATCCACATCCCGCGCAACGATGCACCCAAGGTGATCGCGCGGTTCGGCAGCATGGAGGCTCTCGTTACGCAGGTGCTCGAGCCCACCATTGGCAACTACTTCCGCAACGCGGCGCAGAACTCCGACGTGATTGACTTCCTGAAGAAGCGCACCGAGCGCCAGGCTGAAGCCAAGGGGGCGATTGCCCGGGCGCTGAAGGAATACGACGTCGGCGCGGTCGAGACGCTGATCGGCGACATCAACCCGCCAGCGGACCTGATGAAGACGCTGACCGACCGCAAGCTGGCCGAGCAGGAGAAGGTCACCTTCAACACGCAGATGGAAGCGCAGGGCGTCAAGCAGCAACTTGAGCAGGCCACCGCACTAGCGCGCACGCAGGCGCAGGTGGTTGATGCGGAGCGCAAGGTGTCGATCGCTGAGTTCTCCGCGCAGGCGGCTGTCAAGACCGCGGACGGTGCCGCGCAGGCCAAGAAGATCAACGCCAACGCCGATGCCGAGGTGATCCGCGTCACCGGCGTGGCCGAGGCCGGCAAGACGCTGGCCGTCGGCGAGGCCGAGGCGGCGGTGATCCAGCAGAAGATCGCCTCGATGGAGTCGGGCAACTACGCGATTGTTCAGGTCGCGCAGGCGCTGGCCGCAGGCGGCGTGCGGCTGGTGCCCGATGTGCTCGTCAACAGCGGCGCGAAGGGTGAAGGAGGCACGCTCGTGGACGTGTTGCTGGCCGGCTTGGTCCGTGAGCGCCATGTCGCGACGCTCGCCCATGTCGAGACGTCCGCGGCGGGGGAGCCGTCATCGACGACGTGACTGTCTCCCCCGGCCCGCGCGCGGGCCGGGGAGCGGGCAGGTGCGGCAACCGTGGCGGCGAACATGCACTATCGGCCAGTGGCATATACCGCAAGTGATGGTATTGATATGTCCATCGTGCAGAACGAGGACGGGCGCGCACTGCTCCGCGCCAACCCTTTGCGTGTCTTGGCATCTAGAAGAGCGGTGCAGCACTCAGACCACTGCCTTCGACTTCGTGTCGGCCCGCGTGGGTAGGGCGATCGTCTGGCGCATCGCCCTGACGGCACCGCGATCAGGCAGGCTGCGCATCAACGCGGCGCGCTGCGGCTCGCCTCTGCCGTGTGGTCGCTCCACCGTCGGCTGCTGCGAACTTCGCTCGCGTGGCTATCGCGAGGTCCGGACAGGCGCAGGCTCTGCCTTGCTCAAGAGTTGATAGCCATTTATACTTCGCCGAATGGCAAACAATTCTTTGGCTCTGGATTCGGTCTTTCACGCGCTGGCCGACCCCACGCGTCGAGCGATCCTTCAACGACTCGGCACGGGGCCGGCGACTGTCAGCGACCTGGCGGAGCCATTCGACATCGGTTTGCCCACCTTCATGAAGCACGTGGGGGTGCTCGAGAGTACAGGGCTGATCCGCACCCGAAAGAGCGGTCGAGTTCGGACCTGTGTGCTCGAGAGAAGGAAGCTGGCAGCGGCGGAGCGCTGGTTTGACGAGCAGCGCGCAATCTGGGCAAGCAGATTCGAGAACCTGGACAACCTACTTGAACAACTTAGCGGAAATGATCATGAAACCTGACCTTCGATTCGATTTCGTTGTGGACAAGACCAAGCACAGCATCACCGTGAAGCGAGAGTTCGCGGCGAAGCGCCAACTCGTGTGGGACTGCTACACGAAGCAGGAACTGCTCGACCAGTGGTTCGCCCCTAAGCCACTGACCACCAAGACCAAGCACATGGAGTTCAAGGAAGGTGGGTATTGGCACTACGCGATGGTCATGCCAGACGGACAGGCGTTCTGGAGTCGCCAGGACTACCAGACGATCAATCCGATTGACGGCTACGTGGCGCTCGACGCGTTCAGTGACGAGACCGGTGCGGTGAATCCCAACCTGCCGCGCGCTCGTTGGGACGTTGGTTTCACCGACCTCCAGACTCGCACGCTCGTGACGACCATCGTCTTGTACAAGTCTGCCGAGGATGTCCAGAAGGTGATCGACATGGGACTGAAGGATGGTCTCGCATCGACGCTTGAGCGACTCGACGAACTCCTTCTCACCATGGCCGCGTGACGAGCCGGGAATTGCCCTCGCGCGTGCAGCGAGGCTGGCGTCGGCTTTGACGGCGTGCCTGTTCGTGCGCTCGGCGAATGCGCTGGTGGATTGCACGGCACTGAGCGATCCGCATCGAGTCGCGAGTTTCTTGAAGCTGCGGTTTCTGGAAGGTGGGCGCGTTCAGCAGACATTCAGCCGAACTTGGTCGGGTGGGGGCCGCGGGCCTCCGCCCCACCAGCTAAATCTCCCCTTCTCCGGGCGGACGCCAGCCTCTCGAAATGTCAACACCGTGGCCGCAAGCGGGCGCTCGAGAGTACCGATCGACCGGCCGCAACCGTCACGGAGCTGCCACATGAATGCACCCGTCGAGCGGCGGATGAATCGAAAAATCCCCAAACCATCGAAGTCAACGACGCCTTGCGTCTTCCGGAAATTGCCCGTCCTGCGGGAGGAGGGGCGCGTCCGCCGCTGGCTGCCCTGCCATTCACCAGAAACTGCACGGCTGAAGACGGCCATGGAGAAGCCGCCGGTCGCGTTAGCGCTTGATCGAGAGAACCAGCACGCCGCCCGCCACCATCGCGATCCCGGCCCATTCGCGCAGGCTCGGCCGCTCGCCGAGGAAGGCGAAGGCGAACACCGCGACCAGCACTAGGCTCAGCTTGTCGACCGGGGCCACCTGCGATGCGTTGCCGATCTGCAGCGCTCTGAAGTAGCAGACCCAAGAGGCTCCGGTGGCCAGCCCGGAGAGCACCAGGAAAACCCAGGTCTTGCTCGGCAGCGCGAGCGGGTTCGACCACTTGCCCGTCCAGACGACGAAGGCGGCCAGCACGGCAAGGATGACCGTGGTGCGCACCAACGTGGCGAGGTCGGAGTCGACACCGCGAATGCCGACCTTGGCGAAGATTGCCGTCAGTGCGGCGAACGTTGCCGACAGCAAGGCCCACTGAAACCAGCTCGCCGGCATGCCCATGTCAGGCTCCTTGCAGTTGAGAGAACACGACCCGCACCTCCAGCCCGCGATGCGCCTGCGGCGTGTGCAGGCTGACGTTCGCGTGTTGGCGTTCGGCGATGGCCTGCACGATGGCCAGACCCAGCCCGCTGCCGCCGCTGTCGGGCGCGAGCGTCTGCGCATCCACGCCGCGGTAGAAGCGGTCAAACACACGCTCGCGTTCGGCTTCGGGGATGCCGGGTCCGTTGTCGACGACGCGTAGTCGCGGCCGCCCGTCCTGCAGGTCCGCCTCGACGTCGACCACGCCGCGCGACGGTGTGTAGCGCAGCGCGTTCTCGACCAGATTGTCGAGCAGCACGCGCAGCTGATGGGCGTCGGCCCGCGCCATGATGCCGGCGCCGACGCGCGCCCCAAGGTCGATGCCGCGATGCTCGGCTTTTGCCGCGAAGTCCGATACCGCCGATCGCACCAAGTCGTCCAGGCTGACTTGTTCGACGCGCATGCTCTCGCCATCGGGCTCCGAACGCGCTACTGCCAGCAGCTGCTGCACCATCCGCTCCGAGCGGATCACGCCTTGCTCCAGTTCGTCCAACGCGTCCTGGCGTGAGGTCGGGCTGTCGGAGCGGCGCAGCAGGTGCACCTGCAGTCGCAGCGCCGTCACCGGTGTACGCAATTCATGCGCTGCATCTGCCAGGAAGCGCCGCTGCGCCGCAAAGCTTTCGGATAAGCGACCCAGCAGGTCGTTGATCGACAGTACGAGCGGCTTGATCTCGCGCGGCACGCCATCGGTGGCAATCGGCAGCATCGAGCGGGCGCTGCGCGCTGCTACGTCGCGCGCCGCATCGCCCAGCGGCTGCAGGCCGCGGCGCAGCCCGAACAGGAGCAAGCCACCCACCACGATGACCAGCACCAGCATTGGAGGGAACACCTTGGCACCCGATTCCGCTGCCATCTGGTGCCGCTGCGAGACGCGCTGCGCCGCCTGCGCGACTCCGTCGGGGGCCACGCTCGAATAGACGATCCACTCTTCACCGTCGACCTCCAGCCGCGCAAGGCCTTCGATGTTCGAGAACGGCAGTTTCACGCGTGGATCGGAGGCATAGACTCGCTCACCTTCGTCGGTCCAGGTCAGCGTGACGATCTCGACGTCGTCGGGTGTGTCGGTGCGCTCGGGCAGCACCAGGGCATCATGGCGGCGCGCGTCGTAAGCGGCCAGGTGGTAGCGTGCCACGGATTGGGCGACGTTCTTCAGGTCGGCATCGAACACCTCGTTCATCTCGTCCAGCGTGACGACGTAGGTGACGATCGCGACCAGCAGGCCGCCGAGTGCGAGTGCACCCATCAGCCAGGCCAGCAGATAGCGCTCGATCGAGCGCATCAGCCTGCCATCACCCGATAGCCCACGCCGCGGACGTTCTTGATGACCGAGGCACCGAGCTTCTTGCGCAGGTTGTGCAGGTGCACCTCGATTGCGTTGCTGATGACCTCTTCGCCCCAGCCGTAGACCGCCTCTTCGAGACGCTCTCTCGACAGCACGACGCCAGGCCGGCGCATCAGGGTCTCGAGCACGGCGAACTCGAGCGGCGAGAGTTCGACTTCCACGCCGGCTTGCGTAACGAGGCGACGCAGCGGATCCAGCACCAACGTGCCGCTCTCCAGGAACGGAGTACCGCTTCCTGTGGCTCTGCGGACGAGCGCGCGTACGCGCGCGACCAACTCGTCCATGTCGAAAGGCTTCAGCACAAAGTCGTCGGCCCCGGCATCAAGGCAGTCGATGCGGTCGCGCACCGTGTCGCGTGCCGACGCGACCAGAATCGGCACCGGATTGCGGGCGCTGCGTAGCGAGTGGAGCACCGCCATGCCATCCTTGCGAGGTAGGCCCAGGTCGAGGATCGCGGCATCGTAGACACGATTCCCCAGCGCCAATTCGCCTTCGCGTCCATCGGTTACCCAGTCGACAACGAAGCCGGCATCAAGCAGCCCTTGGTGCACCGCCTTGCCGACCATCGCGTCGTCTTCGATCAGGAGAACTCTCATTCGGGCATCCCATGCACCGGGTCAGGTCGGAGGTACTGCGCGGAATCGAGCCCGAAGGTGGTGGGCGCAACGATCATAGGCCTCGATCATCCGCGTGACGATCGGTGCAAGTACCCGGCGCAGCCCCCAGGCCAGGAGCGCCCCGCCCAGCGAAACCGGGAGTGCCGCGAGCACGTCGTACGGGAAATTGACGCCGACGTAGACGCGGGCGAGACCGAGCACCAAGCCGGCGGCCAGCAGCGGAAAGCTCAGCACCGAGAGCCGGTGCGTCCACAGCGCGGCCAGCGCGAGAGCCCATACCACCGTCACCTGGTCGCTAGGCAGACCAGAGTCGCCTGCATGGGCCAGATAGTGGTGACCGAGCCGAAGTGCCGAGGGGCGTGGATGCGGCCACGCATACCGTACCAGCTCAGCGATCACCACCGCGCACGCCGCGGCCACCAGCAGGTGCAGCAACTCGCGCCGTGTGCTGCGTTCGGAACACAACCAGACCATCGCGACTGCCGGCGGCAGCAGCCAGACGAGCCAGCGGGCGATGAATAGCGCCAGCATCAAGCGTGTCGGATGCAGCCCTGCCGGCGCGTTGATCAGCTCGAAGAGGTGGAAGTTGTCCATCGGGGGCGGCCATGCTGGCCCCGGGGCCTTAGTGGCGACTTAGGCGTGCACCGGCGCCGTCAGAAGCTGCGCTTGGCCTCGCCGATGAACTGCACCTTCTTGATCGACTTGTCGCCGTCCATCGGGAAGACCGCATCCACGACGGTGCCCTGGCCGGAGCGGCTATTGCCCAGGCGCAGCCTGAAGCCGGCGTCGCGCAGTAGCCCCTGCGCCGAGTCGCCCGGCAGGGCGCCGTCCCAGGTGCGGCCCATGTCGTAGAACACCGCGCCGCCGACGTGAAAGAGCCGGAACGGGAACCAGTCGGAGAACGCCCGCTCTTCGATGGTGGCGATCCACCGGCCGCTGCCGCTCTGGTATCGCAGCGGGTAGCCGTCGGCGCGCAGCACGCTCCTATGCGCGCAGCAGCCGCGCGTTGTAGCGGTCGCCGCGAGCGAACAGCAGTTGCTGCTCGATGGTCTCTCGCCGCGTCTGGAGGTGCAGCCAGTTCGCGAGCCGGAACAGGGTGTTGTCCTCCTCCTCAAGGCGCGTGTCGAAGATGTCGAGGTTGTCGATACGCACGGGACGATCGGCCTGACGCTGCTGTCGTCGCTCGTGCTGTTGATGCTGTGGTGGCAGCACGACCGGTCGTAGGCCATTGTGTTCGCGACGACCATGCTGGGTGAATCGTTGACCAACGGCGGGTTGAAGCGTGGCTGCATGGTGGCATGGTCTGTGGCTGCCGCGATGGTGGTCTGGGTCGGCGTCAGTCGCATCTACTTCGGGACGCACTACGCCAGCGACGTGGTGGCGGGTTTCGCCGCCGGCGTGACGTGGCTGGCGCTGATGCTGGTGCTGTTCGACCGTGCCGATCGGGAGTGCGCCTTTGTCCGCTGAGCTTGGCGCGAGGCATGTCCGCACCAGCTCTTCGTAGCGCGGGCGGGAACCTGCTGTCTTTGAGCCGGGCTGTGGCCAAGCCCTAAATCTGCGCTAAGGATTGATCCCCAGGATGCACGAACGCGAACAGTCGATGGAGCGTCTCGTCCGATGTCAGATCTTTCCGCCTACGACAGAAGGAAGTTGGAGCGCCTTTTCAAGATGGGTAGCGGCTACGTGCTGTGTTTGTCGAACGAGTCGTTTGCTGAGCTCGTGCGGGAGCATGCCGGCGTGGACATCGGAGCCGCCACCTACTGCACGACCGGTTCGTCGAAGGCCCGACGATTGCGGGCCTTCTGGGCGATCGAGAGCAACGAGCGTGTTGCCACGCTACTTGTGGCACTGGTCGAGCGCGGTCGGCATGATGGCGTGTTCGTTGGCGAGCGAGAGCTTGTTCGCGATGTATTGGGCATCGCATCGCGCCTGATGAACCGTGGCTAGGTTTTTTTGCCAAGCGGGCCAACATGTAGCGGCGGCGCTCGGTGTGGCCCGCGATAGATGCCGCTGTAAGGTGCGGCATTCGGGCAGGCATGGCTGCCGTCGCCCAGCAGGGGCAGGTGCAAGTGAAGCAGCATGAAGCCGCCGACCGAGGTCCGTTGCGTGACGCAATCGAACTGCGCGAGGTTGCTGGTGTCGCCATCACGCAGCGCGACAAAGCCGCCGCTCCGTGCGAGGCGCTGTAGGGCTTCGACCGGGGTGTCGACGAACTCTGCTTGTCCAGCGCTGTAGAACGAGGCCGAGTGCAGACGCTCGGTCACGAACACCAGCGGCTCGGCGCTATGGTGGCGCTGCGATTCCCAGGCACTGACGACGTCCTTGGCCGAGCCACTGCTGAAGGTGCCGGCCTGCTCAGCGCGGATCACGAGGGCCAGCGCGCCCGCCGTTGACAGCGCCAGGCCTGCGGCGACCCAGGCGTTCATGCGCCCGGTGCCGACGCGATGCGAGAGCCAGTGGCTGGCCAACAGCGCCATCGCCGGCAAGGCCGGCAGCGCATAGGGCAGGATGATGTTGCGCGCGGCGGTGAAGAACAGCAGCGGCGCGAGCGACCAGCAGGCCAGGTAGATCTGCCATGAGCGCGTGTCGGTATCCGCTTCGGTCGCGCAGGGCATTGCGGAGCGCCGCGTGAATGCGGCGGTCAGCAGCACCAGTGGCCAAGGCAGAGTCGAGGCCAGCGCGAAGAGCCAGATGGTGCCAGGAGGCAATGCGTGTGCGAAACCGTAGCGGTCGCCCGACCATCCCGGCGTGACGAAGCGGTGCCAGTGTTCGCCGACGATGAAGTAGTCGATGAAGCCTGGTGTCTTCAGCTCGGCAGTGATGTACCACCAGCCGGTGGCCAAAGCCGTCGCGCCTAGCCCGGCGATCCACGGAACATCCTTCATCATGCGGCGGACCTGTCGCGTCCACGTGGCCCATGCCGCTGTCGGAAGGCCCACCAGCACGAGCACCAGCGGGCCTTTGGCGAGCAGCCCGATCGCGAGGCCGCCAAACAGCAGGGCGTTGCCGATGCGGTGTCGTGGCCCGTGCAATGCCTGCCACAGGCCGCACAGGGCCAGCGAGGTGCCGACGACGAGTGCCGAATCGGTCATCACGGCACCGGCAGCCACCAGCGACAGTGCGGCGCCTGCCAGCATGCCGATGGCGGCTAGTGGCGGAGTGTCATGACGCGAAGCTGCCAAGCGCCCGCAAGCTGCGGCCACGAGCATCATGCAGAGGAAGTGAGGCAGTCGTGCCGCGAACTCGTTTACGCCGAACAGCTTCATGCTCGCGGCTGTGAGCCAGAATGAGAGCGGAGGCTTGGCCCAGAAGGGGACACCGTAGTCGTGCCAGGGCGTGATCCAGTCTCCGAGCTCGAGCATCTTGCGGCCGACCTCGGCATAGCGAGCCTCTGTGGTGTCCATCAGCGGCAGCCAGGTCATCGCAACCAGGCGAAGCAGCAGCAGGGCGGCAATGAGCAGCAGCACCGCTTGGGTCGGTGCTTCGGAGTGGCTGCGTGCTGGCGCCAAAGGGGGCGCAAGCGACGCGCCGTTCGCCGTCAGCTGCAGCGTGGCTTTCAAGGTGGGTGTCACCCGCCCATGTTGGTTCGACGTGGCTTAGCGAGTGCTTAGCAAAAACTTAAGTTCGCCTTAGCTCCGACCGCAGCCCAATCAGGTTCTCCAACGATCTGCGGTCCGGAGGTGCATTTCTTTGAGGAATGAGAGTTGGTGAGCATCGTGTGGCTCAAGTGAACTGTGTGGTGGCCGATAGTTTGGACTTGCCGTATCGATCAACGCCACCTCGCAGGGAGCCATAGATGAAGACCCTTTTGGATCTCAAGATCGGTACGCGCTTGGCGCTGTCCTTCGCATTCGTGCTCATGCTGCTGGTCGCCGTCGTCGGCACTGGGTTGCTGCGGCTGACCGACCTGCGAGATCAACTCGACTTGGTGGTGGGCAACCGCTACCCGAAGATGCTGCTCGCGTTCGCCATTGAGAGCGATGTCAACGTCATCGTGCGTGGCGTGCGCGCACAGCTCATTGACAAGGACACGCAAAGCCGGAGCAAGACTGCATCCGACATTGCAGCCGCACAGGCACGGATCGGCGAGTCCATGGATAAGCTGGACCGCACGCTGCAAGCGCCGGAGACACGGCGGACCTTCGCGGCTGTCAAAGAGAGTCGCGCACTGTTCATCGCAGATCAACAGGCGTTCGCAGCCCTGCTCGCTGGCGGCAACCAAGATGCAGCCGTCGCACTGGCCCTCGGCAACATGCGCAAGGATCAGCACAGCTACCAGGCTGCGCTCGCCACGCTGGTGGCAGACCTCGGCCTTCAATTCAACCAGGCAGGCGAACAGGGCAGCCGCGCCTACAGCGTAGGCAAGTCAATGATGCTCGTGCTCGGCGGCGCGGCGATCGGTCTGGCGGTATTGATGGCCTGGATCGTCACTGGATCCATCACTCGACCGATCGGACGTGCGGTTCAGGTAGCGAAAAGGGTGGCCTCGGGAGACCTCAGTTCCGAAATCACCGTCGACACCAAGGATGAAACCGGTGAGCTATTGCTGGCGCTGAAGGAGATGAATACCAATTTGCAGCGCATCGTCGCCGAGGTGCGGCAAAGCAGCGACGGCATTGCTACCGGCTCAAGCCAGATCGCGATCGGTAACCAAGACCTGAGTCAACGCACTGAAGAACAAGCCTCCAACCTCCAGCAGACCGCCGCATCGATGGAGCAACTCACTGGGACCGTTCGCAACAACGCCGACACGGCTCGCACAGCAAGCGAATTGGCGGATTCTGCTCGCCGCGTGGCGACTGAAGGCGGTGCAGTGGTGGAACGCGTCGCGCATACGATGGCCGAGATCGCACAAGCGAGCCGGAAGATCGCCGATATCACCGGCGTGATCGACGGCATCGCATTTCAGACGAACATCCTGGCGCTCAACGCGGCGGTCGAGGCGGCTCGAGCCGGCGAACAGGGCCGCGGTTTCGCAGTTGTGGCGGGCGAAGTGCGCACGCTTGCGCAACGCAGCGCGCACGCGGCTCGCGAGATCAAGGGTTTGATCGACGACAGTGTCGGCAAGGTCGCGACCGGTGGCCAACTGGTGGGCGATGCCGGGCGCACGATGGGCGAGATCGTGGCGCAGGTGCGGCGCGTCAATGAAATGTTGTCCGAGATCAGCAGTGCCTCCGACGAGCAGACGACTGGCATCGGCCAAGTCAACGACGCAGTGTTGCAGCTGGATCAGGTCACACAGCAAAACGCCGCGCTTGTCGAGGAGTCGGCCGCTGCAGCGGAGAGCCTGAAGCAGCAGGCTGCGAGGCTGGTCAGCGCGGTGTCGGTCTTCCGGATAGCACGCATCGACGATCGTACGGTGAGCGCTTGAACGAGGCGGATCTCGCAGGAATTTTGGCTCGCCGAACGATGAGGTCCGGCCGCATCCGATCTGATGAGGGCGGGCTACTCCCTTCCGCGCCAATTTAGCTGGTTGCCGGTCATCGGTAGAATATGAGTGCAAAGCATTCGCATTTGCCTTCATCTACCTTGGAACCCGCATGTCCCTGCTTCGCCTGTCACTGCTCGGAGCCTTTGCGCTCGCTCTGTCCGTGTCCGCGCACGCCGACGAAAACCTCTTCGGCTACGTGCGCGGTGCCGAGACCTTGCCCAAGGGGTCAGCCGAGTTCTACCAGTGGGTCACGCAGCGCTCGAACAAGGGTGCAGGCACCTACCGTGCGATCGACACCAAGTCGGAGATCGAGTACGGCGTCACCGACCGCTTCCAGGTGTCGGCGGAGCTCAACGGCCTGGGCATTGACACCTCGGGCCTGGTGATCAACGGCTACCTGCCGCGCGACGAGAAATTCAGCCTGCGCCTGCAGGGCATCGAACTGGGCGTCAAGTACAACTTCCTCAGCCCGGCCAAGGACGACTTCGGCTTGTCCATGACGAGCAGCTTGGAGTACGGACTCCTTGATGTGCATTCGGGCCAGAAGAAGCGCGAGATCGAGTTCGAGACCCAGTTGCAGGCGCAGAAGTACTTCATGGAAGGCCAGCTCGTCTGGGTCGGCAACGTCGGCCTGCGCGCCGCCTACGAGAAGCGCAAGGCGATCGCCGACCTACCAGAGGGGTACGAGTGGCCGACCGACCCGGAAATGGAGATCAACTTCAAGTACGGCACCGGCCTGTCGTACCGCTTCGCGCCGGGCTGGTTCATCGGCGCCGAGGCAGTGCACGAGACCGAATACGAGACCGAGGTCGGCCTCGAGCGCTGGTCGCTGTTTGCCGGGCCTTCGCTGCACTGGGCCGGCCAGCAATGGTGGGCGACCCTCACCGCCTTCAAGCAGGTACGCGGCGGCGGTGAACGTTACGACGGCCAGTCCGACGCGCGGCTGCACTTGATCGAGAAGACCAAGAACGAAGTGCGCGTCAAGGTCGGCTACAACTTCTGACGTCGAGGCAGTATGAAGGCGCGTGACTGGTCGGTATTCCTGTTGCCGGGCGTGGCGTTGGCGTCGCCCGCCTTCGCGGTTGACTACCTCAGCGCCGCGCAGGCGCAGACCCTGCTGTTCCCTGCGGCGAAGGATTTCGTCGAACAGACGTTGAAGTTCAACGACGAGCAGCGTGAGCGCATCAAGTCGGCCTCCGGCCTGCGCCAGCGGTGGGATGAGCAGAAGGTCTGGCGTGTCGAGCGCGACGGCGCGCTTCAGGGCTGGATGCTCGTTGACGAGGTCATCGGGAAGCACGAGTTCATCACCTATGCCACCGCGATCTCGCCGGACGGACACGTGCTGGGCGTGGAGATCATGAGCTACCGCGAGACGCACGGCGGCCAGGTTCGCGATGCCGCCTGGCGGAAGTCGCTGGTGGGCAAGACCCTGGCGGATCCCTTCAAGCTCGACCAAGACGTGCCCAACATCAGCGGCGCGACGCTGTCGTGCCGCAACGTGATGGACGGCGTGAAGCGACTGCTGGCCATCCACAAGCTGTTCCTCACTCCCCATGCCTGAAGTTCGCCGCATGCGTCCGCTGCTCGGCACCTATGTCGAGGTGGCGGCGCGTGCCGATTCGCTTGCCGACGCGGAGCGCGGCCTGCGGCTTGCCTTCGAGGCGATCGACGAGGTGCAGGGGCATATGAGTTTCCACGCGCCGGACAGCGACTTGACACGTCTGAACTGCGCGCCGGAGCGCGACGTGGCGTTGCACCCGCTCACGCTGCGCGTGCTGCGCCTGGCGCGGGCCGCGATGCGGGCGAGCGGCGGGGCCTTCGACTGCACCGTCGGCGGCCAGCTGGTGCGCGACGGTGCACTGCCGAACCATGGAGGGCCAGACCCGCTGCCGCGCGGGACCGACGCCGACATCGTACTCGGCCCCGGCCGGGCGCGGCTGCGGCGGCCGGTGCGGTTGACGCTGGATGGCATTGCCAAGGGCTTCGCGGTCGACCATGCGATCCGCCGCATGCGGGGATGCGGCGTGGCCAGCGGTTGGGTCAATGCCGGCGGGGACCTGCGCGTGTTCGGTGACCTCGCGTTGCCGGTGCACCGGCGCGAACTCGACGGCAAGCTGCAGCCGTTGGGCGCTTTGCGCGACGCGGCAATCGCCAGCACGCGCGTCAGCGCACCTGGGGCGGAGGATGCGTCCTTCCCCGCCCGCATCGTCGCGCCGCCAGCACAGCTGGCGCAAGCCGGCGTGTGGACGGTGCTCGCGCGCACGGCCTGGCGTGCGGATGCCCTCACCAAGGTGGCTGCCACGGTGGCTGCCAGTGAGCGCCGCGATCGGGTGCAGCGTCTCGGCGGCTGCCTGCTCGAGCCGAAGGTGGGCAGGTGAAAGGCTATCCGCGCTGGTTCCTGCCGGCCCTCATCGCGGCGATGCTGCTGATGCTGCTCAGCGGCGCGCTGCTGGCGCCGACCACCCTGGTCCTGCGCGGCGAACTGGCCCTGCCTTGGCGCTTGGCGTCGGGTGCGCGCATCGGTTGGGCGGCCGCACATGCGGTCGGCGGTTTTGCGCTGCTGATGCTGGTGGGAGCGCTGTGGAGTGTCCACATGCGATCGGGCTGGCGGCGCCGCCGTCAACGTGTCAGCGGGCTGGTGCTGGGAGTGCTGCTGTTGGCGCTGGCGGCGACCGCAGTGGTCATCTACTACGCCGGCGACGAGGCCGTTGGCGCCGCGGCCGCCTACCTGCACCTTGGCCTTGGCGTGATGTTGGTTCTGCCGTTCGGATGGCACTGGCTGCATGGCCGGCACCGCCTGACAAGCTGAGACGAACCGGCATACCGGATAAGGTTGACGTTGTCGATGAGCGACAACCGAAGTGCGCCGAAATTACGCCAAACCAGCCGCAAGCAAGGATCTGTGCGGTCTTCCGACTCCGACCCGAGGCACCGATCCAATTAGCTAGCCGCCCTCACCCGCGTAGGCTGACTCTGCCCGGCAGGATGACTGCTTCAGACTGAGGCTGTGTGAAAACCCGCCGCCTTGAAGGTCGTCATCGATATCGACCTCTCAGATCGCTCCGTGTTCGACGATCGACCTTCAGGTGGAGGTGAGAAGACCCCCGAAATGCTTCGAGTCTTGAGTTTTCACACAGCCTCGACTGGTTGCGGTCGGTCAGAGCCCGTCGCTCGAGCGACCGCTCTGACGGAGAGGAGTCCTTCGTCGCGCAACGCGTTGGGTTTGCTCGGTCACGCCCGAATGGACGGGCCTGCATGCCGGCGCTGCCCTGGTCGAACGGCTGCTACTGCGAGCCGCGAATCAGAGCTATCGACCCTCAGCCGACCATCACAGCGCTTGATTCAGCGGCGAAAAGCAGCCGTTCAAGAACTCGGGCCCTCGTACTCGATCCACACCTGCCCGATGGACGCCGGCTTGCGGTTCGGTTTGCTCCGTGGATCGAGAATGACTCGAAGCCGCGCGCTTTCAATCCACTGGACCGTGGGTGCGCCCGACACACCAGAAACTGGCTCAACGTAGAAGACTACCGACGGATCAGGGTCGCCATGCTTGAACAAGGGCTTGGGTACGCGACTGAGATGCACCTCCTCGTACAGTGCCCCTGCACCATAGCCCAAGCCGTTGTGGACTCGCTCGACTGTGGCCACAAACTGGCCGTCCGGGCTCGCGAAATCAACAGACGTTACGACTATGGGTATGGCCTCAGCAGAGAAGGCTTTGTAGACGCAGGCCCCGCCACTCAGCACGATTGCCGTCAGCGCCAGCGAGACGTATGCCAACGGTTTCATGGTGGCGTTCTCACGTCCGAGCACTGCATAGGCTGCATGGCTGACACGGACCTGCCCGCACAACCAGCAAGTCGTGGCCGGCAGCAGCCCTCGCGCGCCGAAGCGGGGAGACGCGGCCGGCCCGCTGCAGTTGGACGATTCCCAAGATGAAATGTGGAAGAGCGTTCATTCGCCGGGCGCGTGTGGTTCGGAAAAGCGGTACGTCACACTCGATGGACCGAGCACCCATTCACCGTCGTTCTCCACATATCGGAACCACTCTCGACCCGATCGCCCGTCGCCGGCGCAGTCGCCCGATACCTGGATCCACAGGTACGCATCTTCTGGCTCACCTTCGACAGCCCTAGTGAGGGTACAACCTGGATGCATCCTGGCAAAGTCAGCTGCCACCTGTAAGTCAGTCGGGCCGCTGCAGCCTAATGTCGACGCACAGCAGAGAGCCATCGCCGAGATTGCCAAGAAGCGACCAGGAGCAGAGGGAGCCTGGTGAGATGTCATGCGCAGAGTCTCAACCGTCATGGTGAAGCCGCTGCGAAGTCTGTGTGTTTCGAGGACGCATCGGTTCTTCGCAGCAGCGCCGCTAGTTCAGCGATGGCGAGAATCAGCGTATCGCGGTGCATACGCACCTGTGAAGTCACGATAGGCGGATCTGAGAGCCGCCATTCGCGAACGACTGCAAGTGGCCGACAACAGGCGTAGCTGACCTCGAGTCTAGTCGTCCTTGAGTTTCCGCTCCATCACTTCGACGGTAGACGTCTCGGCCAGCGGGTTCCCACACAACCAAGAAGACCGTAGCTGCAGCGTCAACGAAAACTCCTGCCCCGATCCCGATGCCGCCACAAATGAAATTCGTGGCCGCTGACGGTGCATTCGGAACCTGATTGGCTGCGTGTCCGAAATTGTCAGCCCACTTTCAGCGGCCCACACCCGAGCGCATCTGAGCGCTTGGCTCCGCCAGTAATGATTGGAGAGGTAGACAAGAAGACCGCAAAACGCAATCCAAGCCAGACCGCTTAGCGATAGAAGCTCAGAGATGGCAGGCATGATCACCATGGGAAGATGCTAGAGGTGTGGCAGCGATGCAGCCACTGCGCCCCATTCTGCTGGGCTTTCGCGACTCCTGGAAGCTGTCTGTCGCGACCGACTGGTCATGGCCGGCTTCAGCCGTTCGCCCGCTCGAGCTGGCAGGCGCTGGCCGACCTTGAGCTGTCGTACGCGAGGCTGAGGTCGACGACCACAAGCGGGACGATCGCACGCCTGCGTGAAGCCTGGAGCCAGAATCGTCTATCCCTGACAGGCGACTGGTATCGACGGTTGGCTGACCTCGTTCGATGTAGGTAGCAATGGGGGCACGGTATCGGGCGCACTAAGCCTGAACCCCTTYTGCTGGCAAGCGGCAATGCATTGATGCAATCGCTGCGTGTCTTCAGGCGAAAGTTTTCCCCRATGGACCGCACAACCGGCTACTTGCTTCGTTTCGTCTTTGACGAGCAAATAGCTGTTCCATTCGCCGCAGCCTCCGACCGCATTCACTGCGAACAGGAGCACTGCAGCCCGCGCGAACCGTGACATTCTTTTGGGAACATTCTGTGTGTTCAACTGAGACTCCCACGAGGCACAACGCTTTTTTTGGATTGACCGGACTGCGCAGGTGAGGCGCTTGACCCGAGCGCTTCAGCATGCCCATAGAGGCGACTCTTCTGAGCTTCCGAAACGAGGACCTGATTCACAAAGCTCCCGCTTGAATGGTTTCGCCGCAAGCATCCTGCCCGAAAGCCGTCAGTCACGACCGGCTGGTCATGGCCGTCTGCAGAGATTCGCAGCCGAAGCATTGCATGACGCCGACCGCTGCGAAGCCGTACTTCCTCTCCAGACTGATGGGTGCCGTTCGAATCGGAGGGGCCGGGTGGCTGCAGGCTCCAAGATTGGCATTGCAGGATGTCCGCGGCTCTTTTCGGCGACCTCTCCGAACCGGGCCCTTGGCGACGACTCACCGGGTCTCCAGGCAAAATCCAGCTCTGGGGCGAGCCTGACGCCAAGCCTGCCGGAAGCCCACCTTGAAGAATGGAGCAGTATCAATGGCACTGACGAAGAAAGGCGAATACTGGTACGGGACGACGTCCGGCGACACCCAAGCCGAGCTGCGCAGCTACAGCGTTGCGAATCGCCATGAAGCCGTCCGGTTTGCTGCGTCCAAATGCGATTGCGGGTGCCGGGCCTTCGCGCTGCGGACCGATGAAGAAGCCGGCGTCGCAATCCGCATCTGCACCGACTGCGGGGGAGAGCACCCGATGGGCGACAGCGCGGACTACATGGAAGAAGCCGCGCCAGAGACGCACGAGTGCGTGTGCGAGAACGAGGTGTTCGAGCTGATGTCCGGCGTCTCCGTGTACGAGGGCACACATGACGTGCGTTGGTACTACATCGCCTGCCGCTGCGTGGAATGCAATCTGGTCGGGGTTTTCGCAGACTGGAAGTGCGAAGCGGGTGATGCGGCGGCCTTCCTCGCCAGGGCCTGAGCGGCCGAACCCCGCAGAGATCAGGCTCGTAGCCTTGGGGTCACGCTATCCGAAAGCCGCCGTTCACGTCTGGCCGCTTCTGGCCGCTTCTGGCCGATTGCAGGTCTGCGCGCCGTGCGCAGCGAGCGACCGCTGATAGTTTCATTGATCTGTCGGCTCAACGCCAGTACGCAGCATCCGTCGTGCGCTCAGTCCGGCACCTCACCGCCGCAGGTCTTCCAGTTGAAGCGCGTGATCCGTACCATCGCTTGGCCATCGCCTTCATCAACGGGCGTGAAGGCACGGCTGGTGATTCGCTCATCTTCCACAAATGCGCGACGCAGCGGAGACAACACGCCGAGGCACGCAGCATCGTCGGACAGATGGTGATATGTCAGCGCCAAGTCGTTGCGCACTTGCGCCTCGTCGGGCAGCCAGTACATGAAACGGCCGCAGCGATTCAGCAAGGCGCTGAGGGCCTCCGCGGCTTCCCGATACTTTCGGCCGCGGTACAGCGCAGTGAAACGGTCGCGCTCATGCTTCACAAGCACTGCACGGCAGGCTGGAGCTTCGCGGTAATAGTCGCCCTGGAAGAAGGCGCGAGATCCGCAAGGCCCCCTGCATGCGGCCTCGGTGGCCGGATCCGGGTTGATCGACACTCGGTCGAGGCTTCTTTCGAAGCTGATCTTGCATCCCTCCTGCGTCACAGCCTTCATGTCTCGAACGGTGGCCTCCAGTCCGCACGAGTGGCCGTTTGCCCCGATGGTGTCCAGTTGAAGCTTGCCATCCTTCTCAACGACCAACGTACCCCATCCTCCCTCGGTGATGTACGTGCCCGCAGGAATCGACTGGGCTTGAACGGCGTGTGTTGCACAGCTTGCAGCCAGCACGATCGCAGCGTATCGAAGCATTGGAATCATTCTCTTAGAACCCCTCGAAAGGAACAACGCCGGAGAGGCTTGCGAACTGTTCGAAAGCTGCCTGTCACGACCGACTGGTCGTGGACGGTCGCTTGCCTCGCCCGGTCGCCTGTAGACGACCCGTTGCTGTCAGTCGGTTACCCCGACGATATGCGGGTGCGCAGTCGTTTGCCGGGCTAGGGGGTTCGGTAGATTGGTGTCTGCACACTCGATGAAACGACTATCCATTCACCGTCTTTCTCCACGTATCGGAACACGTCCTTGAATCGTTGGTCGTCACCGGTGCAGTTGCCCCATACGTCCACCCACAGGGCTCCACCTTCTGACTCACCACCCACGGCTCTGGTTAGCGTACATCCCGAATGCAGCTTCGCAAAATCAGCTGCCACCTGCGCATCGGTGGGGCCGCTGCAGCCCAAGATCGATGCGCCGCAGAGAGCCGTAGCCGCCACTGCCAAGACACAACCGAGAACAGAGGGAAGCTGTTGAGGAGTCATCCGCAGAGCTTGGGTCGATATCGCGAAGCCAATGTGAAGTCTGCGTGCTCCGAGGCCATATCGCTCGCCCGACAGCAGTCGTCCACTAGCGACAGGAAGTGGCCGACAGCGGCGATCCAGCTGCACAGCGACTCAGCCACTATCGGCAGCAAAGTAGTCGACGATCTCCTTGTCGTCGCTGACCATGTGATCGGTGATGTGGAATACCTTCTGGATCCACGGGTGCTGGAGCGCTACTCTTCGATCGAGGGTGCGACCGAGGAAGGTGACGTGTTTCCAAGGGGAGTCCGCTGCGTCCACCAAGCCTACCTGGAAACTGTCTTTGTCAGCCCGGATCTCGAACGCGAAGGCGGTCCTGTTTTCCGGCTCGCCGCCTTCACCCCATTCGCCTAGGCCGATCAAGCCACTCAGTCTCTTTTCCGCATGCCCGTTCGTGAAACTCGCGTAGTAGACCGCATACGCATCATTTCCGTTGTAGACAAAGCGCGTGAGGCGGACCGTGGACTTCCCGCAGCATTCGCACGTCGTCTGCGTCGGTTCTTCAAACTCGATTCTGATCATGGAGTGGTCCGTGGTGCGCGGCGTTGTTTCCAATTGTGCGGTTCGCAAGCCGCCCTTGGCGACCGACCGCTCATGGCCGACTGTTGCCGATCGGCTGCCGTGCTTGATCGCCTGTAGGCATCCCATCAGCGGCATTGAGGGCACCGAGGTCGCAGCCTGAAAGCCGTCGTCTACCTCGGACTTTCGGCGACACGCGACGCAAGCGTAGCTTCAACCGCAAGAAGCTCGACGTCAGACTGGTCACCCGTGAATGGACGAACTGCCAGGTGCGATCTTGGCTGACGTGCGACCTTCTCTGCACTGTCGTCGACCATCAGCACGCTCTCTGGCGCATACCCAAAGCACATCAAGCGCCTGAGGTCTTTGATGTAAACATACCCGCCTGACGCGATGTCTGGACGCTGCACACATCGGGCGACCGACCAAGCGAACTTCAACGGAAAGCCTTCCGGGAGCAATGCTTGAACGACACCTTGCACGTATTCCTCGCTTGAGGAAGACCAGACTCCCACGTCGAACTTTGACGCCGTGAATTGGAGAATGCGACGGGCATGGGGTCTGGCATAGACGTAGTACCGCCCGACCTTGGCGATGTGCGAGGCGTCGAGGGCTTGCTCTCGGGCGTGAACCAAGGTCTCGTCCAGATCGAATACGACCAACCGCAACGAAGCGGCATTTGGTGCACCATTATTTGGCGGAGGCGGCATCTCTAGAGCCTACCCGAAAGCCGCCGCTCGCGAAGGACCGCTCGTGGCCGGACGGCGACACCGAATCATTACCGACTAATCCCTCGCAGCGAATGCCGTTCGGTACTTGACGAAGCCACGTTTGGTCGAACCTGAATACCCACATCGCTCGAAGAATCTATGAGCGCGCTCCCGGCCCGCGGCGCTCAGCAACATGATCTTGGAACAATCTGCTGCCGTGCAGAAGGCCTCGACGGCTTGCAAAAGGCGCTCGCCGATGCGCAAGCTGCGCGCCGCTTCGTCGACGATGATGTTCTCGACCACCGCGAACGGTCGTCGACCAAACATCACGTCGGCACAAAGCGAGACCATAACCGTGCCGAGTACTGCGCCACCGTCCTCGAAAACGAACAGCGCAGTGTTCGGATCGTTCGCTACCTCCGTCAGCCGCTCCGGCAACACGCGAATCGCCGGATTTGACACCAGCATCGCGTAGAGCCGTGCGATACCCGATGCGTCCAACTCGGTGGCTTTCCGGACGACGCCGGCGACGTCTGAAGTTCTCTTGTCAGGCATGAGTCATTGTCGTTCGGGTGGCCGCTCGATCACCACACTGCCTGTTCGTCGCCGTCTGCGGCTTCGCACTGGGGAGGCCGGATCGTTTCGCTCCCTCTCAATTCGCAACGGGCAACCGCCAGGAACGCGATCGCACGGCCCCGCGAGCCCGATACCGGTCGCTCGCGAATGGCAGAAAATGGCCGTCTCCTGTCGAAACTCACCGCTCCCATTTCGAGCGCAAAACGCGTCATATGGAGATCATGAACCGGCTGAAAGCGCCTCGGTCGCTCTTGATCCCCAAGCTCTTGAAAATGCGCGCGAGGTAGTGGACGCACGGTTCTCTCGCCTCGGTGTCTTCCAAGTAAAACGCTTCGACGGTCGGAGTCATCTGTCCGAAGACCCATGTGTCGCTCGGGTTCGCCTGTATGCCGGCAACGAGTCGATCGATGAGTGAGTTGATGAGCGGCTCAAGGCGGCGACGCTCCTCCACGGCAGGTGCGCCCGGCAGGTTGAGAAACTTGGGCTCCTTCCGCAAGGCCTCGAGAGCAGCAACCGTACTTGCGTCGATATGCAGGATTACTGAAGCGCCCGGAGAGGCTTTCGCCGTCAGCACCGGCAGGAACACCAGAAGTGCGAGCGCGGAAGTGCAGGTACGTCGGCTCATGATGAGAGTATGCGATGAGGTGGGCGCGGGGGGCCTGCCTGCTCAATAGCAGTCACTCGCGACCGGCAGCAAGTGGCCGGGTGGAGGCATTCGATCATGTGGCGGCACACCCGACGAAGCCCTGGTGCCCACGTCGACGAAGGATGGGGGGCGTCATCTTTCCTCCAGATACTGACCCAATCCAATCTGATCTATCGGTGTTTTGTGACGGGCCGCGAGTTCTGCTGGCCCAAGAACTCGACACTTGTTTGCGCTGCCGTCTTGTGAAGGGGCAATGCAGATCGTCAGCGACTTGAGGGTGCCACGTTCTTCAACGGCCACGATCTCCCTGAGGCTGGGACCCATGAAGCAGTTCTCGCCGAATACGGCGCCGCGAATGAGCGTCGTTCGATTTCGATACAGGACTATGTCGACGGTTGGCATTGCTCCGCAACGGCGTTCTGAATAGGGGCCTCGTACGGCTTTGACGACGTAGCGTGCCTTCCGCATCTCGCATTGCACTGGAAATTCCGAAAGGGAGTTTTGGCCTTGGTCACTGTCGGGAATGTATCGAACTGAGAAAACTCCCTCTTCGGGGGAGCAAGTAAAAGCGGCGATGTCCTGAGCCCAAGACGCTTGTCCAAGCAGCAGACTCAGCACCGAACTGGCGAGATAATGGCGTTTCATGACGATCAACGTCCTCTCGGGGGAAGGGTTCGGCGGCGTGCCGGCATGACTAGTTGCCCGTCCTCGTGAGCAGACCCTTGTCAAGGATGAGCGGAGAGTCACCTTGCTCACCGGCACTTATTTCTTCTTTCGTCTCCCAGTAGAGCGCATCGTTCTTCAGCGTCGCAACACCCTTGACGACAGCGCCGTTCCGTCCGCTGGTGACGACCAAGTGCGCCACGGTGCCGACCACCCTTCCTTTGCCCGTGCCCTCACCACCCTCGTTGAGGCGACTGCAGCCTGCGGTTGCAAACGTGTGGGAACCCGTGATCCGAGCACCAGATTGCTTGAGAACGAAAGAGGCCATGCCGCATTCGGCGTTCGCTGCTTTCTGTTCGGTCGTACGCAGATCCATCGACCAGATACCTGAGAAATTTGCACCGGCAGCGACCGCAAAGGTAGGGAGCAGAGTCAACGTCGCGGAGAGGAGAACGGTTCGGCAAGGACTCATAGGCTGCTTGTCGTTTGGCACGAGAGGCTCGATCCGGCTTGCCGGGGCCATCAAGGCATTGCGCCACTATCGCACGGCTGCGAAGCAGACTTTCACGAGTGTCGGCAAGTGGCCGGCTACGGCCTTTCGAGTCATGTTGTTGACCCTCTGCGGCTCGGTGGCACGGTTGCAGCTCCTTCATACCCGCCCGCTGCAAGATTGGCGAGGATCGAGAACGCCAAGTGCGCGTAGGTGCGCTAGAAGGCGTTCTGAAAGCATGGCTGTTTCGATTTTCCATGCGCGGCGCTGCTTCTTCGAAAGTAACGGTCATATATCCCTGCGCGAACTCCGCAGGCAAATTGGTCGTTGCACGCGCCGTTGGCCAAGACAACTATGCTCTTCGGCTTGATCTCGACGGTCAGTCGGCAGAGGGCTTCGCCCCGCTCCTGCCTGGCTTGGGAATCCTCGTCCGGCACCAATGAGAAAACCTCACGCCCTCCCTTCTTGAAGGTCTCCAGGTGACCGTTGGCTTGGCACACGTGCCCGTAGTCACCGATCACGAGCAGATCGAATTCATACGTGGTTTCGGAATCCTGTCGAAGTCCAAGGTGATCCACCACCGAGAGGCGCTCATCCGGCGCCGCAGACGCCTCCCCTGCCACAGTGATGGAGTGCGGTTCGAGGTAGCACCCGTCGATCGGCTTAGAAGTCGCTATGCCGATGGATCCCAGCGTCAGAGTCGATGCGATCAGCAGGGAGAGGAGGTGGCGCATGCGCTTCCTGGTGTGTTGGCGGTCTTGGAAGGCTGCATGGTGCCACTGTCGTCGCACTCCGCAGGTGCGGCTGGAATTTCGTGAAGCCGCACGGGGAACTCACTTGAAGTAGGGCAAAAGATCCTCAAGGTACTTCGTTCTCTCCGCAGTTGTTTCAGCCATGCAGTCACCCAGTTTGGCTGAAACGAAAGAGCCACCCGCGCCTTCATAAGTCGCCTCGAACGCGCAATGTGACTTCTGGAATTTCAGCCAGTCTCGTTGCGCGATCTGCAAGTTCTCTTCTATCGCCACTTCACCGCGCTTACGGAGAGCATTCCGTAGTTGCCTGTACACGATATTCAACTTGACATCGGCTGCTGCGTGTCGCGCCGCGGCGCAGGCGACTAGCTCTGCTCCGCTTTCCGAAGATTCGCACTTCGGCCCCTTCTCCTCTGCGGATGTGCAGAGGGGCAGTATCAGCAACGCTCCAGTGGCAAGCAACCTCAGGTGACTCATCTACTTCCTCTGACCCTATTGCGGGCTGGCTGGCCGGCGGCGCGCCGCCACGGCGCACTTGCGTCGACATCGTAGCCGCTCATCGCGCAGCTGAAGAGCGGACGTCGCTGAAGGGCAGCTCTTGGCCGGCTACGGGCGTTCGACGACACCATGCGAACGGTGGAAATGTTCGCATGGCCCTGGTTTCGCTATGAGGTGGAGCGAAGCCACTTCTCGAGGCGGATGCCGTCGAGCTTCTTTCGATACATGCCACGTTCCAACTTCACTTCGTGATACCCGTGCTCGTTGTAGAAGCATCGCGCCGCAGCATTCTCGCGTCGCGCTTCGACGCGGATGCGTTGGGCGCCTGCGATGCTTGCCGCAGCTTCCAGCCAGCGTAGCAGCGCACTGCCGACGCCTTGGCGCTGGTTAGCTATCGCCACAGCGAACAGTACAAGGTGAGCTTCGTCATCCAAATACCTCATGATTCCGAAGCCACGAATCCGGCCTGCCTCTCGCAAGACCGCGACATTCGTGTTTGGATCTTGAATGGACTTCTCGACAGCCTCGGCACGCCAGTTCCAGCTCATGCCGTGTTCGATCAGATCACGCGACATCACTGCGATCTGATCAGCGTCGCCGACCTTGGCCACACAGATCATCGAATCAATGTTCATTCCGGCAAGGGTGCGTGGTGAACGTCGGGCGAGCCTACCCGAAAGCAGTCGGCCGCGATCGACCGGTTGAATCCGTCGCCGGCTCCAGGCATTCGACCACGCAGCACGTATTCCAGACGACGACACCAGGCGAAAGTATTTCCTGTGCGGGAAGGCGGCCACTCAAGGCTCATTTTCATCGACCTTCCGGCGCACCTGGTGGCGGTTGCCTGCAAGGCGCGTCGGGTATTGAGCGCGCTCGAAATCCGCTGGCTGAAAGGCAACTGGAAACAAGTCGCAGAGAAGATCACAGAATGCGTTGAACGAAGGCCCCCCGGGCCCAAAGGTGTCGATGAGCGCCGCGGCCCAACCCTGTGACCCGCTTGCTCCAGTACTTGTGCGAACCAGCTCCGTGAAGTGTGCGTTAAAGGCTTCGTGGGTCCCCAGCGCGCCCGTTGCTGCAAGTGCGGCATCGAAGCCGTACAGCTGCATCTCCAACTGCCGTATGTCGTGATCGAGCATGTACATGCCGGGCCTTTGGCATGCCATGCGCATGAAGTCGATCGTCGCAGGATGGATCATTCTGATCGATATCCCTCTGTTCCTTCATCGTCATACGCGAACAGTCTTCACTGCCCAACCCTACCCGACAGCGGACGTCGGAGACCGCCCGCTCCTGGCCGAACTGAGACCCTTGGGCTTCAGCTCTATGCGAACTTGCGCGGCACCCCACTACCACTCCCAGGATGGCARCTCATCATCATCGCGCAGTTCGCAGCCGTAGAACGTCGCGCCCTTGACTTTGACTCCCTCTCGTAGGGCACCCGTTGCCTTGATGGACTCTATCGCGGCGAGCTCGAATATCGCCCCCGTGAGGTCGGCATTGGAGAAGTCGGCACACTTGACGTTGCATTCGCGAAAGCTCGTTCCCCGCAGACTTGCACCGGTGAAATTCGCATCAGCGAACCAAGAATGACTTCCGAAGTCTGCACCGTCCAGCACGATTCCAGAAAGATCGGTGTCGCTCAACTCCGTCTCCGGAAACGATCTTTCCCCTGCGGCATAGCGGGCCTCGAGTTCGGCCCGGCTCGYTGGCGGCCGATAGTCATCCGGAGCTTGAAACAAGGGAAACTGTCCTTCCAGGACGGCACTTTGGACTACGGTTAGCCTACCGAAAAGCGATCGCCCGCGAGAGACCGCAACTGGCCGATCAAGGGCTTCCTACGATCACTACTCATATTGATCGACGTCGATGCCGGAGGCCTGAATCTCCTCAGCACTCGCCGAACGAAGAGCATCCATAGCGTCGCAGTGAGGGCATCTTGCTACACCCTCACTCAGCCAACGTTCCTGCGTTTGAAGCAGGCGCGCGTCTGCAAACTGGGAGCCTTCCTCGGCACACTCGATGCTGATCCTGCAGCAACTGCAACACTTGACCAACAGCAACGAAGTGCCTTGTCCGCAAACCGGGCAAGACCTTCTCAGATGCCAAGCAGGCGAATCGATTTGCATGGGACGGTCTCGGGAAAAAACTGGCGCGTCGGCGCGGCAACTAGCCTATCCGAAAGCCGTCGTCCGCGAGCGTCCGCTCGTGGCCGATTGTTGCCGATCGATGATTGCGCTCACCCCAATGAAGCTGGCGAACGGGTGGTGCGTCTGCTCGGAGGTACCGCTCGACATCTGCAGACGCCAGCCATCAAAAGTTGAAAGTTCGCAGTCCCATCCGTGTCGCTCATTGAGTGCACTGATTGCTTGTTCCCACGCCTGGTCGGGTTGAAGCTCAAGGGCGGCTCTTCGTATCAGAGTCCGTCATGGACCGTCAGCAACCCCAGTTCATGCATTGCGGCCCGGTTGACTCGATCGGCAAATATCGGGAACAGCGGATCCTCTACGACGGATGCGCCCTCCCACGAAGTGAGCTGATCCCGGAGTGCTATCACTTCGACGGGAGACAGGTAACCGGCAAACGAGAGATCGTCGAATCCTGGCCATGCGGGGGATTGGGGCGCGAACCAGCACCCCGGAAGCACCCGCTCATAGAGAAACAGCGATTCAAGCAGTTCCTGAAGACGAGGCGGTGCTTCCTCCCTGCGTGAATAGGCGTAGTACGAGAGTCGCTGCGGCTCCCAACGCACATCGAATGCAGCCTCCAGAAATGCATAGCGGTTCTTTGTTCCCGCCACTTGCTTGAGCCCGGAAGGATCCCTAAGGCCGCCGAACACGTCGTCTGCAAATGGATCGTTTCCTGGCAGGTTGACGACAGCGGTCTGCGTGATGGCAGCAGCGAGAAGATAGACGCCCGAGTCGGCGACCTTGAGAAATCCGGTGCGCTGGCTGGAGTCTCGAAGGTCAATCCGCAAGTAAGGTGGTTGCAGAGGCGAATTGAACAGCGCTAGGTGGTCGGCTGGCGCACTGAAGTCGTCCGTCAATAGATCGCCGTACGCGTCTCCCGCCGGCACGTACTTCGCGTAGAACTCACCTGCTGGCATCGCACCGGCGCGAACCGCGAGCCAGGCAGGAAGCACGCGCTCCCACAGCGCTTGCCAGTCGAGGGGAACGACACAACTGTATGAACTCATGGAACTGTCCCTGAAGATCGCGTACTGGTGACACCGAAGCGGTCACAGGCGAAGGACTGCCTATGGCCGACTGTTGCCAATCGAGCGGCCAGCCTACCGTTCAGTCTGCACGGCGAGGACTGTCAACTCGCGCCCGCCCAGCTCGAGAGAATTTCGCCAGACGTGCTTCACGCCAGATACCTCCAAGAACGCACCTCGGTACGCCTTCTGAAGGAGCTCCTTGCGCAAGACTGGGGTGAGCGACGGCAACGCGGTCGTTGGGATGTTTGAAGCCCAGGTCATGGCAAATCCGGTGAAGTTGCTGTGACTGCCCTGCGCGACATGGTTGGCGCCGGCGTAGCTGACGATGTAGGTGAAGAGTGGCACGGGGCGAATTCTATGAAGCCGGAAAGCTGACGTTGTCCGAGGACGGCTCCTGGCCGATTGTTGCCGATCGGAAGCAAGCTCAGTTCGCTGTTCGGCGAGCAGCCAAACGCCGCGACTCGCGTACCGTGCCACCGCTCCAGGCAGATTCCCTGCAAAGCTGGCAGCGTCGCTGCTCGGCATGCGTTGCATCACCGGTTCGTACGCGGCCGCCAACATATCGACGATGCGTTTGGCGTCGGCAGCGCTGGCTTGGCGGACATGCATGTTGTCAGGACGCACGTTGCACCTCACAGCGTCATTCGCAAGGTGGGTTGAAGCAGGTCCCACAGGTTGCCGTAGAGATCCTCGAACACCGCGACTTTGCCGTAGGGTTCGACCGTCGGAGGGCGCACGAACGACACACCTTTGGCCCTGTAGCGCGCGTAGTCGCGTTCGAAGTCGTCGGTGTAGAGAAACAGGAAAACCCGCCCGCCCGTCTGGTGTCCTATCCGCTCGACCTGCTGAGGATCTGATGCGCGAGCGAGCAGCAGCCGCGACTCCGTGGCGCCAGGCGGGGAAACGACCACCCACCGCTTGTTCTGTTCAGGGACGAACGAGTCCTCGACCAGCAAGAACCCCAGCGTGTCCACGTAGAACGACAGGGCCTCGTCGTAATCTCGAACCACGACAGAAACCAGCCCAAGGGATTGCTTCATCATCGAATCGCCAGTGCACGGTGGGTGGCCGGATGCCGACTCACTCGTCGAAGAATTTCCGGGTGTCCGCCCCATCGAATTTGCGGACTCGCACTGAGGCGATCAACTGCGGGTCGAAGTTTCCGAGGTGCACGCCATGCCTCGCGCCAGCCTTCACCTCGATCGGCTCCCAGTGCGTGACACAGCCGCAATGTCGACAGCGGATCGTGCGCAGGGTCTTGTCGCCCTGGACATAGGCCTCGGTCGAGCCGGGGTGGCCTTCGATGGTCACCTTCCCGAACTCGAAGTACACCCAGGGGCCGCCGATCCTGCGACAGAGCGAGCAGTTGCAGTCCGTGGCAACTTCCGGTGTGGATGGCAGCGTGAGCCGGACGGCGCCGCAATGGCAAGAGCCTTGATGCATCGTGGGGACTTCCGTTTGATCTACACCATGGGAAGCCTACCCGAAAGCAGCCGGACGAGACCGACTGCTGTGCTCCACTTGCGCCATGTCCTTGAAGTCCGCTGCCCCCGCCCTCGCCGCCGCGCTGCTGTTCGGCGCCAGCACCCCTCTGGCCAAGCTCCTCGGTGCCGAGCTGCCGCCGATTCTGCTGGCCGGCCTGCTCTACCTTGGCAGTGGGTTGGGTCTCGCCGTGGTCCTGGTGATGCGGCGAGCCGCAGGCCTCGCCGAGGAGGCCGGAGGCGCCACGCTGGCCATCCCCCGCAAGGACATTCCCTGGCTGGCTGGCGCCATCATCGCCGGTGGCGTGTTCGGGCCAGCGTTGCTGATGGCGGGCCTGGCCACGACGGACGCGGCGCCCGCAGCGCTGCTGCTCAACGTCGAAGGCGTGCTGACGGCGGTCATCGCCTGGCTGGTCTTCAAGGAGAACGCCGATCGGCAGATCGTCCTCGGGATGGCTGCCATCGTCGCAGGCGGCGTGCTCCTGTCGTGGCAGCCCGGGGCAGCACGTCTTTCATCAGGTGCGTTGCTCATCATCGGTGCCTGCCTCTGCTGGGCGATCGACAACAACCTGACGCGCAAGGTCTCGGCCAATGACGCGCTCGTGATGGCCTGCCTGAAGGGCGTGCTCGCGGGAACCGTGAACACCTCGCTGGGCCTCCTCGCCGGCGCCCACCTGCCCCCGCCCGGCCCCCTTGCAGCCACGCTGGTCGTGGGATTGGCGGGCTACGGCCTGAGCCTGGTGCTGTTCGTGGTCGCGCTGCGTTCGTTGGGGACTTCCCGCACCGGGGCCTATTTCTCGGTGGCACCGCTGTTCGGCGTCCTCATCGCCTTCGCGCTGTGGCCGCAAGTACCGTCGTGGAGCTTCTGGGGCGCCGCTGCGCTGATGGTCGCAGGCGTCTGGCTGCACCTGCGGGAACGGCATGATCATCTGCACACGCACCGGCCCATGGCGCACGTGCATCGACACACGCACGACGAACACCATCAGCATCACCATGACTTCCCGTGGGACGGGACATCACCGCACGTGCATCCGCATCAGCACGCTGCGGTGACCCACCAGCACGCCCACTTTCCCGACATCCATCATCGGCACCCGCACTGACACCACGGAGCAGTGACCACGGAGCAGTGCCAACGCTCCTGCTTCACCTGATGCGCAAGGATTCACGCAGCGACAACTCGCGCACCAGCGGTGGAACCGACAACGCCAGGAGCAGCAAGGCCAGCGGCACGACGCAGATGAAGCCGACGTGCTTGAAGCCCAGGGCACCCGCCACGCCGCCCGCCAGGAACATCAGGATGAGGCCAGCCGAGCGTTGCATTCGCGCCTGTTCATGCCGAACCATGGCGGTCGCAGGCGTGTTGCGCGCGTTCCAGTACGCCAGCTTGCCCAGTTCCATCCCGAAATCCGTGATGTTGCCGGTCATGTGGGTGGTGCGGATGCTGCCGCCCGAGGTCTTGGAGCCCACGGCGTTCTGCAAGCCCATGATGAAGGACAGCAGCAGCACCGTCAGCGGCACGGCAAACGGCGTCGTCCAGGTGAGCGTGATGGCGCCCATCAAGCCGAACGGAAACATGAGGGCCGCCTCCAGCAGCAGCGGTGGCGCATAGATGCTGCGAAGCCGGCTCTGGCGTGCCCAGTTGACGAGCACCGCGCAGACGGCCGCCCCCAGGATGAACGCGAGGATCGCACCGAGGGCGTTCAGGAACAGCATGCCGTTGCCGAGCACGGCGCCATCGGCAAGCTGCGACGCGAAGCCGGTCATGTGCGACGTGTACGTGTGCAGGACCAGGAACCCTCCGGCGTTCACGGCGCCGGCATTGAAGGCCAGCAGCAACCCGAGGGTCCGGTTCGTCGAGTGCGAGCGGTGACGGTAGGTGATGAACTGAAGTCGGCGCATGTGCACGATGTCGCCTGAATCCTCGACAAAGTCAATTCTTTCCTGATTCCTTGGGGTCACCGGCCCGAATGCATCACGCCGGCGACGGCGGCGATCAATGCAGGCGGTTCGACGGGCTTGCTGATGTGCGCCGAGTACCCGACCTCCAACGCCCTGGCCTTGTCTTCAGGTCGCGCAAAGGCCGTCAGTGCGATGGCCGGAATCGGATTGCCGGTGTCGCGGATGCGTTTCATGAACTCATAGCCGTCGATCTCGGGCATTCCGATGTCGCTGACGATCAGGTCGAACTGCCCGTCCCGGAGCGCCAGCAGGGCCTGCACGGCGGAATCGACGGCGATGACGTGCCCCCCCTCGTCCAGCAGGAGCTGGTTGACCATCTCCCTGCCGTCGCGGTCGTCTTCCACAAGAAGAATCCTGATGTTCAGGATGCGCTTGGGGGCGGCCGGTGGATCGTGTTCGGCGTCGTTCGCCGCTTCACGCGTCGGCTGCGCCGTCTCGATGGGCGGCAGCCGCACGGTGAATGTCGCACCCTTGCCGATGCCGTCGCTCAGGGCCGCGATCGAGCCGCCGTGCAGCTCGACCAGCCGGCTGACGATGGCCAGGCCCAAGCCCAATCCTCCCTGCGATCGCGTCGTCGACCCATCCGCCTGTCGGAATCGTTCGAAGACGTGCGGCAGAAAGTCGGCAGAGATTCCGACGCCGTTGTCGACGACCTGGACCACCAGCGTCTCCCCCTCCTCGGCGGCTTCGACCCGCACCACGCCGCCGTCCGGTGTGAACTTGAGCGCGTTCACGATCAGGTTCCGGAAGACCTGCAGCAGTCGCTGCGGGTCGCCGGTGATCGGCGCCAGGGCCGGATCGAACACGGTGACGAGTTCGATCCCCTTGGACTGGGCGCTCGGAAGCAGCGACGACACGACCTGTTCGAGCAACTGCGATGGCACGACAGTCTGCAATTCCAGGCTGACCTTGCCCGCGACGATGCGGCTCATGTCGAGCAGGTCCTCGATGAGCCGCGCCTGCGAATTCGCGTTGCGCTGGATGGTGTCGATGCCTCGGGCCAACTCGCCGAGCTCGGCGCGACGTCGTTGAAGCACATAAGTCCATCCGAGGATCGCGCTCAGCGGTGTCCTCAACTCGTGCGACAGCGTCGCGAGGAAATCATCCGTTGCACGATTGGCCGCCTCGGCTTCGGCACGCGCGCGACGTTCCGCCTCGAAGAGCCGCTGGTTTTCGAGGGCCACGGCCTCGAACTGCTCCAGCTGGCGCCGAGCGTCGTACTGCCTTCGGCGAGATCTGATCGCCGAATTGGCGGCGCTGACGAGCGTGTCGGCGTTCAGGGGCCGTTCGAGAAGCACCTCGTTTCCCAGCTGGGCCAGCGCGGCCGCGGCCTTGACGGACCTTCGCGCCGGTTGCCGGGTCGCCAGCACCACGAACGGAAAGTCCGACCACGGCGGCTGGCTCTCGATCCAGTGCTGAAGCGACGAGGCCCCCTCTTCGTTCAACGACTCCTCGGTGAGGATGGCTGCGGTCGTCTCGTCGCCGAGCCCGGCCGTCAGCTCGGCCAGGTTCGCACACACCTCGACGGCGATGTCGAGCCCCGACAGCACGTGCTCGATCACCACCGCATCCCGCCCCCTGGGAGCGAGCACGAGGACCCGTCGGCGGTTGCTGCCGTCGCTCTGCACGCTCAGCCTTGCGGATCGGCCAGCAGCGGCGTCGATCCGGTGTACGCGACCGCGCCCGCCAGAATGCCTTCGAAGTCCCTGAGCTCGTCGCCGACCTGGATGCCGGAGGGCGACCCGAGACGAAGCTCGCGGATCGACCGTTCATTCTGGGTGGTGCGGCTCTTCAGGACCGCGAGCGCGGTGCGAACCTCGCTCTGCGCCTCGAAGAATCGATAGAGAAGGATCGTGTCGCTGAGGTAACTGAGGTCGATGTCCGAGTGGACGTCCCCGACGAGCCCATGCTGGCCCACGATCAGCAGCGTCAGGACCCCTTGCTGGTTCAGGTAGGTCAGCAGCTCGTGCATGTGCAGCATCAGGAAGCTCTGCCCCGGCATCGCATGCACGTAGGCGTTCAGGCTGTCGATGCCGACGAAGGTCGCGCCCCGCTTCGAGACGCCGCCGACGACCCGCGACGCGAATTCGCCCGGCGACAGCGAGGCGGGATCGATCTGGTGGATCACGAGCCGGCCGGACTCGATGTGCTCGTCGAGCGCCATGCCGAGGTTCCTGCTGCGGGTCAGCAGCGTCGCGACGCCTTCATCGAACAGGTAGTAGTCGGCGTTCTGCCCGCGCTCGAGCGCCGACAGCATGCATCGCACGGCGGTGGTGGTCTTGCCGGCGCCCGAGGGGCCCAGCAGCAGCATGTTGGTGCCGACCGCCAGGCCGCCGCCGAGCATCGCGTCCAGCTGGTCCGAGCCGGTCGTGACCAGCGGCGCGTCGAACGGGGTGTGGTGCTCGGCAGCGATCAGCCGGGGGAACACCTCGACGACGCCGGTGTCGAGCATGAAGTCGTGCCAGCCGCCGTGGAACTTCGTGCCGCGCATCTTGACGACGCGCAGCGCCCTGCGCTCGGCGCCGAACTCACGCGCTTCCTGTTCGAGGCTGATCACGCCGTGGGCGATGCTGTGCAGTTGCAGGTCGGTGGGCTCGGAGGTCTTGTCGTCCAGCAGCAGGACCGTGCAGTCGCGGTCCGAGAAGAAGTGCTTGAGCGCGAGGATCTGTCGGCGGTAGCGCAGCGGATCCTGGGCCAGCAGGCGCATCTCGGACAGGCTGTCGAAGACCACCCGGCGCGGGTTGAGCCGCTCGACCTCCTGTGTCATCGTCTTGACGGTTTCGCCGAGCTCGATTTCAGACGGATGCAGGATGGTCTGGGCTTCTTCGGCCATCAGGCCGATGTCGTTGCCCAGTTCCTGGATCTCGATGCCGTCGAGCGTCCAGCCGTGGGAGGCGACGACCGCACGCAACTCCTTGGCCGTCTCCGACAGCGTGATGTAGAGGCCGGTCTCGCCCGCCGCCACGCCGGCCATCAGGTACTTCAATCCGAAGGTGGTCTTGCCCGTGCCGGGCGTGCCTTCGAGCAGGTACATCCTCGACGGGGTCAGGCCGCCGCCCAGTATCGAATCCAGTCCCGGGACGCCTGTCGAAGTGCGAACTGGCCCGGCCTCGCTGGTGTCGGTCATGCCATCTTCCTTCAGTGTGGTGCCGTGGGCGGGCTGTGCGCCCACCACTCCTGCCTCTCTTTGGTGAAGACAGTATTCACAGCGGTCCACTCAGGAGCAGTCGGCAAAGCTCGGATGCCCCTGTAGGAAAACTCCACGTATGAAGCGATCCAGTTCAGTGAGCACCGGCGGGCTGGTGGGCACAACCCAGCAGCTCGGCGGCTTCGCGCAATCTCCGATCGCGCGTCCACAAGGTGGAATTCGGCGTCAAAGCGGCCGAGGCGAGCAGATGCACGTCGACATAGCCGATACCCTTCCCGTGAAGGGTGTGGCGCTCGATGAACTCCAGCACCTCGGCACCCTCGGCAACAACAGCCGCCGGCAAGTCCTGCAGCAGCTCCAGCACATTGCGCCGATCGGCGAGGCTGCCACACGCGATCTCTCCGACGATGAAGGGATGCATTACCACCGTGCCGCGCTCAAGCAATGTGGCCAGATGGGTGTCACCTTTCTGCAAATGATCGACCCACACCGAGGTATCGACCAGGATCAAGTTTCGTCTCCGCCACGGCGGCGGGAAATAGCTTTCAGTTGCGGTTGCGTGCCGCCGAGCCGAGCCAGACGCCTGGCACTCTCGCGCTCGATGAGCGCTTTCAAGCCCTCGCGCACCATGGCCGACCGGTCCAGTGGCCCGGTGAGCTTGGTGGCCTTGGCCAGCAGATCGTCATCGATGGTGATGGTGGTTCGCATGTGTGAACGCCTTAGGCTGCCTGGGTGGGCACTGAATGTAGCATCACCTGATGCGCAAAAGTGATTCACGCAGCGATCGCTTCCGCCGACTCCTTCACCGGCCCTTCCACCTTCCCCTTCTCCATCCGCACCACCCGGTCCGCCACATGGAAGTACCGGTCGTCGTGCGAGATCACCACCACCAGGTGGCCCTTCGCGCGCAGCTCGGGCAGCAGCTCGGTGTAGAACAGGTGGCGGAAGGCCGGGTCCTGGTCGGCGGCCCATTCGTCGAACACCAGCACCGGCCGGCCCTCGAGCCAGGCGTGCACCAGCGCCAGCCGCTTGCGCTGGCCGGTCGACAGGTCGGTGGTGGTGAATGCGCCGTCGCGCACCGACACCTTGTGCGCGATCTCCAGCCGCTCCAGGTAGGGCCGCGCCGCCTCCGGCAGCGGCTGCGGCGCCCCGCCCTCGCCGGCCAGCAAATCCTGGAACAGGTAGAAGTCGGAGAACACCGTCGTGAACAGCTGCCGGTAGTCGTCGCGCGTCGCATCGGTCACCGGCGTGCCGTCCAGCCGCAGCTCGCCCTGCTGCGGCGCATACAGCCCGAGCAGCAGCTTGATCAGCGTCGTCTTGCCCGAGCCGTTGTCGCCGACGATGAAGACCAGCTCGCCGCGCCGCAGCACCAGGTCGATCGGGCCGAGCACGAAGGGCTCGCCGCCGCCCTCGGGCGCCTCGAACGCATAGCGCACGCCGCGCAACTCGATCGCGCCGGTGAAAGCCACCTCGCCGGCCGGCCGGTCCAGGTGCAGGTGCGGCTCGGGCGTCGCGAAGCGCAACGACAGGTCGCCGATGCGCTGGAAGGCCACCTTCGCGCGGCCGACGTTCGGCAGCACGCCGACCAGCTGGTCGATCGGGCCCTTCAGGAACAGCAGCACCAGCACGAAGCCGCTCAGCACCGCCGGCGCCACCGTGCTCGCCGCCGCCCAGCCGAGGATCACCGCGATCAGCAAAAAGAACAGCGCCGAGCCGAACGCGCTGCCGATCACGTAGGTGTTGATCGCGCGCTGGTTGACCGCGCGAATGCCGTCGACCGTCTGCTCGATCTGCCCCGACATCATCCGTGCCCGCCGCCCGCGGTGCATGCGCAGCTCCTTCGCGCCCTCGCTGATGCCGCGGTAGGCCTTGTGCAGCTGTTCCTCGCCGTCGCGCGCGCGCCAGAAGCCGGCCTCGGCGCGCGTCAGCACGACCGCCTGCACCGCGGCGCCCAGCACCAGCGCGATCACCAGCAGCCCGAACATCGGCAGCGACAGCCACGCGAGGTAGCCCAGGCAGCCGAGCGCGATCGACAGCGCGATCACGGTGGACGCGAGCACGAAGCCGGCGTCGCTGATCATGTCGACGTCCTGCGTCAGCACCGGCATCAGGCGGTGCGTGCGGTAGCGCTCCAGCGCATCGATCGGCGCCGACAGGATCTTCTGCGCGAGCGACTTGCGCACCTGCGCCACCAGGCGCTGGCCGACGCGGTTGGTCGACATGTCGGAGGTGACGCGGCCGACCAGCGCCACCGCGCACAGCGACACGAAGGTCAGCAGCAGCCCGCCGGCCATGCCGCCGCTGCGGTTCAGCACCTGGTTGATCGTGCCCAGCAGCGCGACGGTGGCCGCGCCGGCCGCGATGCCGGTGACGACCGAGAGCAGCAGCCACGGCAGGAAGGGCCGCAGCAGGCGGGCGACTTCCGCGAACGGGCGGTCGACGGCGGGCGGGACGGGTGGGGTCGGGACGGGATGGCTCATGCCTTGCATGACGAACCGCGTGCCCCCTCGTTCAGCTGAACATCGCCCGCCTTGGTTCGTCTGCTGACTCGTGATCCCGTTGCTTGAACCTCTTTTCCAGGGCGCCTGGGCGCCGCTCGGCGAGGCGCTGGTGTGCGCTGCCGAACCGCCGGCCGATGCCGTGCCGGTGCGGCGGCTGATCGACGAACCGGCCTTGCTGGAGGGACTGCTGCGCCACCACGCCCTTCACCGTGGCGTGACCGGGAGCGACCTGCGCGCCGCCGCGTCGAGCTGGTGCTTCGCGTACCTCGATGCGCTGCTGCCGCCGGTGGTCGCGGCGGCCAGCGTGCTGCAGCATGTGTTCCCGACCGCGCCGCATGAGATGCAGGTCGTGGTCGGTGACGACGATGCGGCGCCGCGAAGCTTCCACATCGGGCATGGCGGCACGGCCCGGCCCGGTACCGGCTGCGGCGAACGCCTGGCGCCGTTGATCGACCTGCACCTGGCACCGCTGTTCGCGCAACTTGCGCGGTGCTCGCGGGTCGCGCCGAAGATCCTGTGGGGAAACCTTGCGCGGCGGCTCGACGGGTTGTTCGAGCAGGGGTTGGCGCTGACCGGCCACGCGCCGCACATCGTGCTTGACCGCGACACGCTGCTCAACCGCCCGCTGTGGCACGACGGACGGGCCAACCCGCTGCTGCCTCGGCAGCGCCCGCACCCCGAGGCATCGCGGACGATTCCGCTGCATCGGCAGTGCTGCCTGTTCTATTGCCTGCCCGGCGAGGACTACTGCAGCGCCTGCCCGCTGTTGCCAGCCCGCTAGCGCAATCTCGTCGTCCGCAGCTTCGGATCGCGCGCGATCTCGTCCTCGCGGAACGGGAAGCGCAACCAGTCGTGCCGCGCGTAGCGCGCGACCGACGCATCGGCCGAGCCGCTGCCGGCGGTGATCGCCGTCTCGCCCTCGCCATGCGCCAGCAGCGTGTGCGCCACCACACCCTGCGGGCCGAAGTGCACCACCTGCAGATAAGTGTCCGCCACCGCATCGGGGCCGATCGGGTGCGTGTCGTCGCCGTCGCAGGCCACGTTGAAGTACCCGACGACATGGCAACCGCCCGACAACGCCAGGCGTTCCCCGCCGCTCTGCACGAAGCGCCGGCTGCCCAGCGGCGCATCCAGCGCCCAGCCGCGTTCGCCGAACGCCACCACGGTCGCCGCCAGCGCCTGCGCGACACGCGGGTCGCCCGCCTTCGGCGCACGCGGCGTGGCCAGCGGCGCATCGGCCGCGAACGGCACGCCGAAGAACTCGCCGGGCGGCAACTCGTCGAGCCGGGTCCAGAACGCGTCCCACAGCAGCGCGCCGCGCGCCTCGGCATCAGCACGGTTCGGCCAGCGCGCCAGCACCTCGCAGGCCGGGCCGACGTCGACCTCGCGCCCCGCCAGCACCACCCGCGGCTGCGCGCACACCGCCGCCAGCAGCTCGTCCTTGAACAGCTCGGCCGACAGCGGGCGCGGCAGCAGCACCGCGTCGCGCACGCGCCGGCTCAGCGCCTCGGCCGACTCCGGCTGGCCCGACAGACCTTGCGCGATGCGGTGCCCCAGCCGACCGCGCAGCGACAACGCCTGCCGCTCGCCACCCAGCACTGTCGCGAAGCCCTCCAGCGGCTGCTTCGGGTTCGACAGCCAGTAGCTGTCGTTCATGTTCGCGACGTAGTCCTCGCGCAGCAGCCCCGGCATCTTCGACACCGGCATCGTGCCGGGCTGCATCGCTGCCGCATCGCTGCGCCAGTCGCAGGCGGCGCGGCTGCCGTCGAGAAATGGCGTCACCGGATCGACGCCTGCAAAGCCCTGCGCAAGCGGCGTGCTGCAGGCGGCGCGCAGTTCATCGGGCACGTTCGGTACCGCGCCGACATCGCCGAGCCAGGCCCGGCCGTCGCCGCGCCCGATCGCCGCGGTGTTCACCCAGGGCATGCCCGCCTCGCGCTTCTGGATCGCGATGAAGTCGTCCAGCGAGCGCGCCTGGTTCCAGGCCAGGAAGGTGCGGAACACGCGGAAGTTCTCGCCGTTCACGTCGCGCATCGCGATGGCATGTGCCGTGCCCCAGCCGAACGGCGCGGCGCGCAGGCCGAGGTCGACGATCGGACCGAACCGGCTGCCGTACAGCGTGCGCGTCACGCGCTGCAGGCTGCCGTCGGCAGCGCGGGTGTCCACCGTCACCTCGCGCCGCTGCATCGGCTCGCTGCGGCCGTCGACGAGGTAGCGCGTCGGATCGGCCGGGTCGAGCGACAGGTCGAACAGCCCGAAGCGCCGCGCCGCCGACACCGTGTGGCTCCACGCGATGCGGTCGTTGAAGCCGATCATCACCAGCGGCACGCCGAGGAAGGCGACGCCGGCCACGTCGACGCGGCCAGGGATCGTCAGGTGCATCTGGTAGAAGCGATCGGGCCCGCCCCAGTACCAGTGCGGGTTGCCGAACAGCACGCCGCCGGACTCGCCGGTCGCCGCGCGGCCGAAGGCCAGCATGTTGCTGCCGAGCGCCGGGTGGTCGCCGACCTGCTGGCGCGGCCACGGGGTCGCGTCGCCGACGGCTGCGGTGGGGGCCGCAGGCCGCGCGTTGACGATCTCCGGGATGAAGCGCGACCAGCCGGCCGCGACCTGCGCCGCGTAGAAGCGCCGCAGGATGTCGTCGCCGTTGATCTCGCGCACCCACGGCTCGTGCAGGCACGCCTGGCGCGCCGCTGCGCTGCCGCTGCGGCGCGCCTCGGCCAGGTAGCGGTTGTAGCCAAGCGCGAAGCCGTCAGCGGCGTCCAGCAGGTCGCGCGGCTGCGCGACTCGGGCGCGCGCGAGCATCGCGTCGTCGGCGAAACCGCGGAAGAAGACATCGAGTTCCAGGTTCAGCGGCTGGCCGAAGGTGGAAGGGTGCGCCGGCCGCGCATCGGCCCCGAAGAACAACGACCGCTCGCCGCGCCAGGTGACGAAGCCTTCGGCCAGCGTGCACAGCGCGTCCTGCGCCTGCACGTAGCCGATGCCGGTGCCCAGGCCGCGCCAGGTGGCGGCGCGCAGGTGCGGGATGTCGTCGGCGGTGCGTCGGATCTCGACGCCGACGAGCGCCGGTGGGCGCGCGTGCACGGCGGTGATCAGCAGGACCAGCGCGCCGATCAGCGCGACACGTAGCGATGCATGCATGGGAAGGTCCGATCAGAAAGAGGGGTTCATCGCGCCGCCAGCGCCGCCAGCCCCTGCTGCAGCGCCGGAAACAGGCTGTTCTGGAAGTTGTTCCAGCGCAGCTCGAGGATGGTGTCGGCCGGGTCGATCTCGGTGGCCAGCACGTCGACGATGACCTCGCCCGAATCGATGCCGTTGTCGACGTAGTGGAATGACGCGCCGGTCTGCCGCACCGGCGCGACCGGCGTGCGGGCCATCGTGCGCCAGTCGATGCGCTCGCCGCGGGCGCCGTGCAGCGCATCGAGCGTGGCCCACGCGCCGCGCCGCTGGTGCGGCGAGCCCTCGCGCGTGATGCCGGGGTGGATGTTGACGATGCGCCGGTGGAACGGCGCATCCGGCCGCACCAGCTCGTCGAGAATGATCAGCAGTCCGTCGAGCACGACCACGTCGGCCTGCAGCGCGAGCAGGCGCGCCAGCAGCCGGGCCTCGAAGTCGCGCTTGCCGGCGGGCCGCTCGGCCGCGTCGAGCGGCAGCCGGCGGTAGGTCGACGGCACCGACTCGATCAGCTCGGCCACCGGCCTGCCCTGCACCTGCAGCGCCGGCGGAAACGGCCAGCAGCGGCTCGGGTGCGGCGAGAAGCCGTAATCCTTCAACTGCTCGCGGTCGCGCGGGTTGCCCTCGTCGTCGTCGAAGATCACCGCCTGCAGCGAGTACGCCTCGCCGAGCGCGCTGCCGTTCAGCGTCTCGACGAGGAATTCGAGCGGCGACTTCATGTAGCGCGTCGCACCCTTGTACGCGACCGGCTGCCCGGCGCGGTCGGCCGCCGCGTTGCGCAGCGACGCAATGTAGACAATTCTTGCCTGTCGTTTTGACGGTTCCATGTGCGACATGACGAAGCACGCGGCTCGCTGTTCAGCAACGAAGGCCGCTGAACAAACCCGCCGACCGCTCGTCATGGAGGCATGAACAGCGGCACACCCAGCACACGACCCTCTCCCGATCCGGCAGCCCCGCGCTGCGTCAGCCATCCGTCCGGCCAGGCGCTGCAGGTGCAGCGCGATGGCGACCGGCTGGTGGTCAGCGACTTGCAGCCCCCGCGCGCCGGCGAAGCGCCCCGCGAGCGCATCGGCCGCTGGCAGTGGAAGCACGATGGCGGCGAATCCGCGCTGCAGTGGCTCGGCCCTTGCTCGGGCGAGCCCTCGCCGGCGCACCAGTTGGCGATCATCGAGGCGGCCTTCACCTTCGAGCCCGGCACGCCGACGCTGACGCTGGCGCCGCCGTTCGCGTCGGCACTGAACCTCGCCGAGCACGGCCTCGCGCTGCCGACCTCGGGCGGCAGGATGGCCGTGCACCGCGAGATGTTCTTCCAGCACGCGCCGATGTGGTTGCCGCAGGTGCTCTCGCCGATCCCGCTGCGCTACACGCTGACCGAGAAACTCCGCCACCCGCTGCGCGCGGCCAAGCGCAGCGGCACGCTGTACCAGCGCCACATCCCGTGGCTGGCCCAGACCTTCTCGTTCCGCAGCCTCGACATCGACAGCGACCTGCCGCGTTTCCACCGCTGGATGAACGACCCCGACGTCGCGCAGGTCTGGCAGGAAGACGGCGACCTCGCGAAGCACCGCGGCTACCTCGATGCGATCGCCGCCGACCCGCAGATGCAGTCGATGATCGCGTGCCTGGACGGCGAGCCTTTCGGCTACTTCGAGGCCTACTGGGCGAAGGAGAACCGCATCGCGCCGTTCTGCGAGGCCGACGACCACGACCGCGGCTGGCATGTGCTGATCGGAGAGCCGAGCTTTCGCGGCAAGGCCTTCGCGACCGCCTGGCTCACCTCCATCTCGCACTACCTGTTCCTTGCCGATCCGCGCACGCGGCGCATCGTCGGCGAGCCGCGTGCCGACCACCGCCAGCAGCTGCGCAACCTCGACCGCTCGGGCTACGCGAAGGTCAAGGAATTCGACTTCCCGCACAAGCGCGCGATGCTGGTGACGCTGCTGCGCGAGCGCTTCTTCGCCGACACGCTGTGGTGGCCGCGCGAGGACGACGCCCCCACTTCCACCCTGCAGGCAAGGACATGAGCATGCGCGTGCACGACCTCATCGGCATCGGCTTCGGGCCATCGAACCTGGCGCTGGCCGTCGCGCTCGACGAGCAGCGGCGCGCCGGCCGGCCCCTGGTGGATGCGCTGTTCATCGAACGCCAGCCCGGCTTCGCGTGGCATCCGGACATGCTGCTGTCGCATGCGCACATGCAGATCTCGTTCCTGAAGGACCTGGCGACGCTGCGCAACCCGACGAGCCGCTTCACCTTCGTGAACTACCTGCACCAGCAGGGCCGGCTGCAGGACTTCATCAACCTGAAGACCTTCTACCCGAGCCGCCGCGAGTTCAACGACTACCTCGGCTGGGCCGCGGCGCAGTTCGACGACAGCTGCGTCTACGGCGAAGAGGTGGTCGAGGTGCTGCCGCAGGTGCAGGGCCGCGAGGTGCAGCTGCTGCGGGTGCGCTCGCGCGACGCTGCCGGCCAGTGGCACGAGCGGCTGACGCGCCACCTGGTGGTGAGCATCGGCGGCACGGCCAGCATCCCCGAGGCCTTCCGCGCGCTGAAGGGCGATGCGCGGGTGATGCACTCCAGCGGCTACCTGGCGGGCGTCGCGCGGCATGCAGATGCGAAGCGCATCGCGATCGTCGGTGCCGGCCAGAGCGCGGCCGAGCTGTTCATGGACCTGCACGGCCGGCCGAACGCGCCGCAGGTCGACCTGGTGATGCGGGCCCGCGCGATCCGGCCGGCCGACGACAGCCCGTTCGTCAACGAGATCTTCAATGCCGGCTTTGTCGACCAGGTGTATGCGCAGCCGGAGGCGCAGCGGGCCGAGATGCTGGCGGAGTTCCGCCACACCAACTACGCCTGCGCCGACCTCGACCTGATCCGCCAGATGTTCGCGGTGTTCTACGAGCAGCGCGTCAGCGGCGACGAGCGGCACCGCTTCCTGCGGCGGCACGAGATCCAGAGCGTGCGGGCCGCGCCCGACGGCATCCACCTGAACCTGCTCGACGTCAACGCCTCGCGCGAGAGCAGCCAGCGCTACGACGCGGTGGTGCTGGCCACCGGCTATGCGCGCGAGCAGCACCATGCGCTGCTCGGCGACCTGGCGCCGTGGCTCGGGCGGCTGGACGTGGACCGCGACTACCGCGTGATCGCGCCGCGCGAGTTCCGCCCCGCGGTGTTCCTGCAGGGCGCCTGCGAGACCACCCACGGGCTGAGCGACACGCTGCTGTCGATCACGGCCGTGCGATCGAACGAGATCGCGACGAACCTTGCTACACTCAATGCGAACAATTCTCATTGAGCGAGGTGCTCTTCCAACGCATGCGCGAGCTGATCCAGGAACTGGTGGCCCACTGTGCAGACCTGCGGCGGCAGCTGACGCGCGAGCTTCGGGACCCGCAGCATGCGGCCGACATCGCGCAGTCAAGCTTCGAGCGGGTCTATGCGCTCGCGCTGGGCGACGGTGCGCAAGCCGCCATCGCGTCGCCGCGCGCGCTGCTGTTCCGCGTGGCCCGCAACCTGTGCATCGATGAGGCGCGGCACCGGCAGGTCGTGCAGGCCTGGGCCGCGCAGCAGTCCGGGTTCAGCCTGCAATCGGCGGCCCCGTCGTGCGAATTCGTGCATGCGCAGCGCCAGGTGCTGCGGCGCGTGATCGGCGTGCTGGAATCGCTGCCGCCGTTGCGGCGCGAGGTGTTCCTGCTGTTCCGCGCCTATGGCTTCACACGCACCGAGATCGCCGGGCGGCTCACGCTCAGCGAGGCGGCGGTGGCCAAGCACCTGGTGCGCGCCGCGCTCGATTGCTCGCGGGTGTTCGCCGAGATGCAGGCGGCATTGATCGAGGCGCCGGCGGTGTCGCCGCGCAGCAGCTTTCGGGCGAGCTTGGCCGAGGAGTGGGCGTGAGCCGCAGCGTGGCGGCCGAGAAGCTGATCGCGCACGCGCTCGACCTGGTCGTGAAGAGCGAGGTCGAGCCTGAGCCGGCGGCCGGCCGGGCGCTCGCGCGGCTTCGGCAGTGGATCGGCGAGTCGCCCGATCACGCGGCTGCGGCCGACGAAGCGCAGCGGCGCTGGCAGATGCTGGGAGGCATGTCCGAGCAACTGCGCGAGCATTTCGACGAACCGGTCGCCACGAGCGCTTCAACGGGGCGGCGCAGGCTGCTGCTGTCGGCGGCGGTGATGCTCGGCGGCGCGGCGTTGGCGGGCCGGCTGGGTTGGCAGTACTGGCAGGCGCCGGTGTTCACGGCAGCGTACCGCACGCGGCCGCTGCAGTTGCTCAACGTCAGCCTGCCCGATGCCCAGCCGGGTACGCAACTGGCGCTCGGCGCCGACAGCGCGATCGACGTGCGGCTGCACCGGCAACGGCGCATCGTGCGGCTCGAGGGCGGCGAACTGCGTTGCGACGTGGCGCACGACGCCGCGCGGCCGTTCCAGGTGCTGACGCGCGACGCGCGCATCGAGGTGCTGGGGACGGTGTTCAGCCTGCGCGATCGGGGTGGTGCGCTGACGGTGGGCGTCGAACGCGGGCGGGTGCAGGTGGCGCTGCGCGAGGGGGCGCTGGATGCCACGACGAACGGCGGCCCGCATCGCTACGGGCCGCCGGTCATGCTGGCTGCCGGGGAACTGCTCGACATCCGCAACGGCGTCGCACAGCCCCCGCGCGCCGGCGACGCCGCCTCACTGGCCGGCTGGCGCGACGGCTGGCTCAGCTTCCAGGACACCCCGCTGCGCGAGGTGCTGGCCAGCGTCAACGCCTACCGCGCTTCGCCCATCGTCAGCACCGATTCACGCGTCGACGCGATGCGGCTGACCGGCCGCTTCCCGGTGCGGGATGCGGCCGGGTTGCTCACGGTGCTGCCCCATGTCCTGCCGGTCACAGTGCGCATGCGCGCCGATGGCTCCGCTGAAATCGCGACCCGCTGACGACCTCTCTCAGAATCGTCACGACTTTCGCGGAGGCCGGTTGATGCGAGTCAGGCCGGGATAGCCTGACGAGTGGCGACTTGACGGCCGACGAGCTGATCGAATGCCGGGTAGAACCCATCACTTGATGTCGACGTGCTTCTCCATGACTGTCCTGAAACGAAGCCAGGTTTTATCCCACAACTCGAAGTTGAATTCCTGGGGACTCTTTTTCAAAGATGCTTCCACAGCTTCAAAGGCATTCTTCTCCTTTCCATGCCAACCTTTCAGACTGAAATTTCTGTCTCGCTCTTTTTCTATCATCTTCCTGACAAACGGCAACCCGTTCGGCCCTGGAATATATTGATCTCCATTTGCTCCAGGAAGGCCATCATGCGTCCGGAACATCTTGACAAGCTCGTCACGGAAATCATCCGAAAGCTCTGTGGACTGAACAGAATGCAAAAGGTCATCCACGTACTCAAATTGCGGCGACCAAAGCTTATTCCACGGGGGCATCAATGCAACCTCACTCTGTTCATCGA
>NZ_JBFULV010000012.1:0-95608 GCF_054049715.1 Rhizobacter sp. P5_C2
GCTGCGCTGGTTCTGGGGCGGCCTCGGCGCGGCCGCGCTGGCGCTGCTGCTGGTGCTGCCGAGCGCCTGGCGCGGCCAGTTGACGCACCTGAGCCCGGTGTCGAAACAGGCGTTGACGCTCGATGCCTCGCTGCGCGCCGACCTGGGTGCGGCCGAGCTGGGCACGCTGGTCGCGATCGAGGCGCCGGACGAAGCGACCGCGCTGCAGCGCGCCGAGCAGGCCAGCGCGCGGCTCGATCCGCTGGTGGCCGCCGGCCTGCTCGCCGGCTATGAATCGCCGACCCGGCTGCTGCCGAGCGCCGCGACGCAGGCCGCGCGCAAGGCCGCGCTGCCCGATGCCGACACGCTGCGCGCCCGGCTGAAGCCCGCCACCGCCGACGGCCTGCTGCCGGCCGACCGGCTCGAGCCCTTCATCGCCGACGTGCAGGCGCAGCGCCAGGCCAGGCCGGTGACGCGCGCCGATTACGACGGCACGCCGCTCGCCACCGCGCTGCAGGCCCAGTTGCTGCCCGGCACGCAGGGCCGGCCATGGACCGTGCTGCTGAGCCTGCGCGCCGGCACGCAGGCGCTGCCCGCGGCACGGCTGCGCGACGCGATGCAGGGCCTGCCCGACACCCGCGTCGTCGAGATCCAGCCCGAACTCGATGCACTCTATGCGCGCTACCTGCGCGAGGCCTTCTGGCAGAGCGCGCTCGGTGCGCTGGCCGTGCTGCTGATCCTGTACGCCGGGCTGCGCTCGCTGCGCCGGCTGTGGCGCGTCGCGCTCCCGCTGGTGGCCAGCGTGGTGCTGGTGCTGGCGGGCCTCACGCTGGCCGGCGTCGCGCTCGGCGTGCTGCACCTGGTCGGGCTGCTGCTGGTGGTCGCGGTGGGGTCGAACTACGCGCTGTTCTTCGACCAGCTGGCGCAGCAAGGGTCGGAACATGGCACGCCGCAGGCGGACGCCGAAACGCTCGCCTCGCTGCTGCTGGCCAACCTGACGATCGTCGCGTCATTCGCGCTGCTGTGCAGCTCCAGCGTTCCACTGCTGGTGGCGCTCGGCGAGGTGGTGGCGCCGGGCACGCTGCTGTGCCTGCTGCTGTCGGCCAGCTGGGCGCGCCGTCCGGACGGTGTGGGACAATCCGAGCCCTGAATTCCCCTGCTGGCGGGCAGTGCTTCCCACCCCGGATTCGACGATTCGACGCATTCGATGACCCCCCTGCAGCCTTCCCCTTCGCTTCCGCCCTCGCCCGCGCTTCGCGTGACGACCTGGCCCGTTCCCGTCTTCCTGCTGCTCAGCGCCGGCCTGCACCTGCTGGCGCTGCTCGCGGTGCTGCGCTCGCCCAGCGACTGGCCGTGGGCGCTGGGCGCGGTCGTGCTGAACCACCTCGCGATCACGCTGCTCGGGCTGTGGCCGCGCTCGACCTGGCTCGGCGACAACATCACGCGGCTGCCCGCAGAGGCCGCGGCGCGCGGCGAGATCGCGCTGACGCTCGACGACGGCCCGGACCCGGTGCTGACGCCGCAGGTGCTGGACCTGCTCGACGCGGCCGGCGTGCACGCCACCTTCTTCGTGATCGCCGAGCGCGCCGCGGCGCAGCCCGCGCTGCTGCACGAGATCGTGCGGCGCGGCCACAGCGTGCAGAACCACAGCTGGCGTCACCCGCATGCGTTCTCGGTGTTCGGCCCGCGCCGCATCGCACGCGAGCTGCAGCAGGCACAGGCCTTCCTGCATGGTGCGACCAGTGAGCGCCCGACGCTGTTCCGCGCGCCGGCCGGCCTGCGCAACGTGTTCCTCGACCCGCTGCTGCACCGCATGGGCTTGCGGCTGGCGAGCTGGACGCGCCGCGGCTTCGACACCCGCGACGGCGACACGCAGCGCGTGCTCGCGCGCCTGACGCGCGGCCTGCGCGGCGGCGACATCCTGCTGCTGCACGACGGCCACTGCGCGAGCACGCCCGAGGGCCGGCCGGTGGTGCTGGACGTGCTGCCGATGCTCATCGCGCAGGCGCAGCAGGCCGGGCTTCGCTTCGTGCGGCTCACCGATGCTTGGCCTGCGCAAACGGCCGTGGCGACGGTCAACGCGTCGGTGACCCCATGAAGCCCGTCGCGATCACCCGGATGACGGTCACGAGCGCGCTCGGGGCCGGCAACGAGACCCACCTGCAAGCGCTGCGCGATGGCCGCAGCGGGCTCGCACCGTGCCGCTTCGAGGACGTGGCGCTGACCTGCCACGTCGGCGAGGTCGCCGGCGTCGATGCGATCGCGCTGCCGGCCGAGCTGGAAACCCACGACTGCCGCAACCACCGCCTGGCCTGGCTCGGGCTGCAGCAGAACGGCTTTCGCGCGGCGGTGCGTGCGGCACGCGAGCGCTACGGTGTGCAACGTGTCGCGGTGCTGCTGGGTAGCAGCACCTCCGGCATCCTGCAGACCGAGCACGCCTACCGCCGGCGCGGCCCCGACGGTGCGCTGCCTGCCGACTTCCACTACGCCGAGACGCACAACACCGGCTCGCTGGCGCGCTTCGTCGCGCTCGCACTGCAGCTCGACGGCCCGCAGTGGGTCGTCTCGACCGCCTGCTCGTCGAGCGCCAAGGTGTTCGCGGCGGCTGCGCGGCTGATGGAACTCGGCTGGATCGACGCGGCGGTGGTCGGTGGCGTCGACAGCCTGTGCCTGACGACGCTGTACGGCTTCAACTCGCTGGAGTTGCTGTCGCCGCAGATCTGCCGGCCCTGGGATGCCGGTCGCAACGGGCTGTCGCTCGGCGAGGCGGCGGCGTTCGCGCTGCTGGAGCGCCAGACGTCAGGAACACCCGAGATGCCCGACCCGCAAGGCTGGCTGCTCGGCACCGGCGAAAGCAGCGACGGTTTCCACATGAGCTCGCCGCTGCCCGACGGCGGCGGCGCGGTCGACGCGATGCAACAGGCGCTGGCCGGTGCCGGGCTGCAGCCGGGCGACATCGACTACATCAACCTGCACGGCACCGCGACGCACAACAACGACGCGGCCGAAGACCGCGCGGTGCAGACCGTGTTCGGCCCGGCGACGCCCTGCAGCTCGACCAAGGGTGCGACCGGCCACACGCTGGGCGCGGCCGGTGGCGTCGAGGCGGTGCTGAGCCTGCTGGCGCTGCAGCACGGCCTGCTGCCCGGCGGGCTGAACCGCTTGCAACCCGATGCCGAGCTGCACTCGAACTACGTCGACCTCAGCCGCGCCGCGCCGCTGCGCCGCGTGCTGAGCAATTCGTTCGGCTTCGGCGGCTCGAACGCCAGCCTCGTGTTCGGAGCCGCCTGATGGCCACGCTCTTCGTGCAAGGCATAGGGTTGTGCGGCCCCGGTCTCACCGACTGGATGCAGGGCGCGCAGGTGCTCGGCGGACACACCGCGTACGCCCGAACCCCCACCGCGGTGCCGCCCCCGGCGCGCTTGCCGGCGGCCGAGCGGCGCCGCGCCGGGGCCGCGATCAAGATCGCGCTGGCTGTCGCCGACGAAGCCTGCCTGCACAGCGGCATCGCCCCGGCGCTGGCGGCCACGGTGTTCGCGTCGTCGAGCGGCGACGGCGCGAACTGCCACGCGCTGTGCGAGGCGCTGGCCGGCAGCGACCGGCTGGTGTCGCCGACGCGCTTCACGAACTCGGTGCACAACGCCGCGGCGGGCTACTGGCACATCGCGGTCACCGGCCGGGCCGCGTCGACCAGCCTGTGCGGCTTCGACACCAGCTTCGCGGCCGGGCTGATCGAGGCCGCGGGCCAGTTGCATTCACAGCCGCAGCCGGTGCTGCTGGTCGCGAGCGACACGCCCTACCCCGAGCCGCTGAACGCGACGCGGCCGCTGCCCGACAGCCTGGGCATCGCGCTGGTGCTGCAGCCGGTGGGCGATCGCGCGATCGCGCGGCTGACACTTGCGGCGCAGGCGCCGCAGCTGTCGACGCCATGCCGCGATGCGGGGCTCGAGGCGCTGCGGCAGCAGATCCCCGCGGCGCGCGCGCTGCCGCTGCTCGAGCTGATCGCCCGCGGCGATGAAGGCCGCATCGTGCTCGACTGCCAGCCCGGGCTGTCGTTGCGCGTCGACGTCCATCGGCCATGAGCGACGAACCGGTGCTGCTCGATCACGCCGGCATCGCGGCGCTGATCCCGCATGCCGGGTCGATGTGCCTGCTCGACGGCCTGCTGGCCTGGGACGCGCAGGCCATCCGCTGCCGCGCGACTGGCCACCGCGCCGCGGAGCACCCGCTGCGCACCGCGTCGGGCCTGCTCGCGACCGCGGCCATCGAGTACGCCGCGCAGGCGATGGCGCTGCATGGCGCGCTGCTCGCGCAATCGACCGGTGCGCCGGCCTCGCCCGGTTTCCTCGCGAGCGCGCGCGGCGTGCACTGCCACCGGCTGCACCTGCACGACCTTGCGGGCGACCTGGAAGTCGTCGCCGAGCGCGTGGCCGGCGACGCCCACCAGCTGCTCTATGCGTTCCGCGTGCAGCATGCCGGCGCGCCGGTGGCCGACGGCCGCGCCGCGGTCGTGCTCCATCCAGGAGAGTCCCGATGAGCGACACCCCTCCCCCGCGCCGCGCGCTGGTCACCGGCGCGAGCGGCGAACTCGGCAGCGCGATCGCCCGCCGGCTGGCGCGCGACGGCTTCCACGTGATCCTGCATGCCAACTCGCGGCCCGAGGCGGTCGAGCTGCTGGCGCTGCAGCTGAAGGCCGCGGGCGGCTCGGCCGAGGCGGTCTGCTTCGACGTGACCGACCGCGCGGCCTGCGAGGCGGCGCTGCTGCCGCTGGCCGAGGCCGGCGCGATCCAGGTGGTCGTCAACAACGCCGGGCTGCACGACGACGCGGTGTTCCCCGCGATGCGCGAGGAGCAATGGCACCGCGTGATCGACGTGTCGCTGCACGGCTTCTTCAACGTCACGCAGCCGCTGGTGATGCCGATGATCCGCACGCGCTGGGGCCGGGTGATCAACATCTCGTCGGTGGCCGGCGTGATGGGCAACCGCGGGCAGACGAACTACGCGGCGGCCAAGGGTGCGTTGAACAGCGCGACCAAGGCCTTGTCGCTGGAGCTCGCGAGCCGCGGCATCACGGTGAACGCGGTCGCGCCGGGGATCATCGCGTCGCGCATGACGGCGCAGGCCTTCGACGACAAGGCGATCGCGCAGCTGGTACCGGCCAAGCGCGCCGGCACGGCCGATGAGGTGGCGGCGCTGGTGGGATTCCTCGCGGGGGACGAGGCCGGCTACATCACCGGGCAGGTGATCTCGATCAACGGCGGGATGGCCTAGGCGGGATTTTTTGCCTTGAATTGAGCCAGGCTGCCGGCCGCCTTCGCCTTGATCTTGTTCTGCAGCAAGCCCGACCACCCGAGCGCCCAGCCCGGGGCCCCGAGCGCCTGCCGCGACCAGGCCCAGAAATCGAAGCGGTCGACGTGCCGCACGATCAGCCCGTCGCGGAACTCGAAGCTCGCGTCGATGATGTTCAGCACCTTGCGCCCGGTCGCCGAGAACGTGTAGTTCGCCTCCCAGTGCGCCGCCCCCTGGCGATCATCGGCCTGGATGCCGGTGTATTCGAGCCGCAGGTCGCGCCCGTTGGTGCACAACATGCGCCACATCATCCCGGCATCGGCGCCATGCAGGTCGAACACCGGGTCGGTGAAGTGGACCTCGCGGTGGTAGCAGGCCCCCATCGCGGACCAGTCGCGGCGGCAGAAGCCTTCGTAGAAGCGTTGGATCAGTGCAGCGTGGTCGTGCATGCGGGCCACCGGGGCAGTCGAGGATCGGTCCAGTGTGCCAGCACCCGGGGCCGTTCGGGTATCCGGCGATGCGGATTCGCCACTGAAGTCTGTAAGCTCCGCCCATGAAGTTGCTGCTCGCCGAAGACGACGCCATCCTTGCCGATGCCCTCAGCGCCAACCTGGCGCTGGCCGGCTTCGAGGTCGACGTGGCCCCGAACGGCGCCGTCGCCGAGTACCTGCTGCTGCGCCAGCAGTTCGACCTCGGCGTGCTCGACCTGGGCCTGCCGCTGGTCGACGGCCTGACCGTGCTGAAGCGCGTGCGCGCCGCCCGGCCGACGCTGCCGATGCTGGTGCTGACCGCGCTCGACGGGCTCGACCACCGCGTCGCCGGGCTGAACGCCGGCGCCGACGACTACCTGACCAAGCCCTTCGACTTCCCCGAGCTGGAGGCCCGCATCCGCGCGCTGCTGCGCCGCAGCCGCAACGTGGCCGCCGCGTCGGCGCAGGAGATGGGGCGGCTGAGCTTCGACCGCGACACCCGCCGCGCCGCGATCGACAACGAGGCGATGGAGCTGTCGCCGCGCGAATGGATGCTGATGGACCTGCTGCTCACGCAGCGTGACAAGGTGGTGACCAAGGAGCAGATCGCCGAGGCCTGGGCGGTGGAGCGCGGCGATGCCAATGCCGGCTCGATCGAGGTCTACATCCACCGGCTGCGGCGCAAGCTGGATGGCTCGGGCCTGGCGATCCGCACGGTGCGCGGCCTCGGCTACCTGCTGGAAGCCGAAGCTAGCAGCTGACCCGGATGCTCTCGCCGTTCAAGCTGGCCCTGCGCCGCGTGCCCGGCGTGACGCCCGGCACGCGCTCGCTGCACCGCCACCTGCTGCTGTGGCTGCTGCTGCCGCAGCTGGTGCTGTGGCTGGCCGCCGCCTACGTCACCTACAACGTCGCCGACCGCTATGCCAACCGGGCGATCGATGCCGCGCTGAAGACCGCCACGCGCGCGCTCGCCCGCCAGGTCAAGCCGATCGGCAACGGGCTGTTCATCGATTTCCCGCGCGCCGCGCAGGACATCATCGAGGCCGACCCGGACGACCGCGTGTACTACATGGTCAGCACGCCGCCCGGCGAGTTCATCCTTGGCAACAACAAGCTGCCGCCGCCGCCGGTCACCGATGCGCGCCTCGGCGAGACCTACTTCTACAACGGCAGCATGAAGGAGCGGACGAGCCAAGAGAAGACGCACCAGCTCGGCATCCGCGTCGCGGCGATGTACCTGTCGTTCGGCGACGAGAACGCGCCGCAGCGCATGCTGGTACAGGTGGCACGCAGCCGCGCCAGCGGCGAGGAGCTCGCGCGCCAGATCCTGGTCGACACCGCGCTGCCGCTGTCGGGGCTGGTGGCGCTGATGTCGGTGATCGTCTGGGGCGGCATCCGCACCGGTCTCGCGCCGCTGGCGCGGCTGCGCGCCGAGGTCGAGGACCGCGCGCCGAACGACCTGGCGCCGATCAAGCTCGAGGCCGCGCCCGAGGAGGTGCGCGCGCTGGTGAAGGCGCTGAACAGCCTGCTGGCCCAGGTGCACGAGAACGTGTCGGTGCAGAAGCGCTTCATCAGCGATGCGGCGCACCAGCTGCGCACGCCGCTGGCGGGGCTGAAGAGCCAGACCGAGCTCGCGCTGACCGAGACCGACAACCCGGCGCTGCAGGCGCGGCTGCGCCGGGTGCACGAGAGCGCGACGCGCAGCGCGCACCTGATCAACCAGTTGCTGACGCTCGCGCGCGCCGAGCCGGAATCGGTGGCCGCGCAGGGCCGCACGCGCGTCGACCTGCGGCGGCTGGCGAGCGAGGTGACGGCCGAGCTGGTGCCGCGGGCCCGGCATGCGGGCGTCGACCTCGGGCTCGATGAGGGCGACGAGAAGCCGATCGAGATCCACGGCAATGCGCTGCTGCTGCGCGAGTCGCTGCTCAACCTGGTCGACAACGCGATCCGCTACGCCGGCGACGGCAGCGTCGTCACGGTGCGGCTGTCGGCGCAGGACAGCCAGGCGGTGCTGGAGGTCGAGGACAACGGCCCGGGCATCGCCGAGGCCGACCGCGAGCGGGTCTTCGAGCGCTTCGCCCGCGCGACGCACGAGGGCAACGGCTGCGGGCTCGGCCTTGCAATCGTCAAGGAGATCGTCGAGCGGCACACCGGCACCGTCGAGCTGCAGCCGGTGCAGCCGCAGGGCCTGCGCGCGGTGGTGCGGCTGCCGCGGATCGTCGAGCGCAAGGCGGTTCCGGCGTGACGCCGGTCGGCGCCCTGCTGCGCGAATGGCGACAGCGCCGGCGCCTGAGCCAGCTCGACCTGGCGAGCGATGCCGACATCTCCACCCGCCACCTGAGCTACGTCGAGACCGGCCGCGCGGCGCCGAGCCGCGCGATGGTGCTGCACCTGGCCGAGGCGCTGGAGGTGCCGCTGCGCGAGCGCAACACCTTGCTGACGGCCGCCGGCTTCGCGCCGCTTTACCGCGAGCGCACGCTCGACGACCCGGCGCTGAAGGCGGCGCGCGATGCGGTCGAGCTGGTGCTGCGGGCGCACGAACCGCACCCTGCCCTGGCCGTCGACCGGCACTGGAACCTGCTGGCGCACAACCGGCCGATGCTGCTGCTGCTCGACGGCGTCGCGCCGCACCTGCTCCAGCCGCCGGTCAACGTGCTGCGGCTGAGCCTGCACCCGGACGGCGTGGCACCGAAGATCGTCAACCTGAACGCGTGGCGCACGCACCTGTTCGCGCGGCTGCGCACGCAGGTCCACCTGAGCGGGGACCCGGTGCTGGCGGCGCTGCTCGACGAGCTGCAGGCCTACCCCGGCGACGACAGCCCGCCCGGCGGCGAGGATTGGAGCGCGGTCGCGGTGCCGCTGCAGATCCGCAGCGCACTCGGCGTGCTGTCGTTCATCAGCACGACCACGGTGTTCGGCACGCCGGTGGACATCACGCTGTCGGAGCTGGCACTGGAGACCTTCTTCCCGGCCGATGCCGAGACGGCGCAGCTGCTGCGTCGCCTCGGTGACGGACAGGCGGCGTCGACGAGCGCATAAAGGCGAGGCTGCGGCAACGATCCGCATCCAGGAGACGACGATGACTTCACGCACTGCCCTGCGCATCTGCCCCTTGTGCGAGGCCTGCTGCGGCCTCGAAGTGCAGGTCGATGACGCCGGGCGCATCGGCACCATCCGCGGCGACGCGGCCGACGTGTTCAGCGCCGGCTTCCTGTGCCCGAAAGGCGTCGCGCTGAAAGACCTGCACGAGGACCCGGACCGCCTGCGCACGCCGCTGATCCGGCGCGGCGCGCGCTTCGTCGAGGCCACGTGGGACGAGGCCTTCGCCGAGATCGAGCGCCGCCTGCTGCCGCTGCGCGAGGCGCATGGCAAGGACAGCATCGCGCTGACGCTGGGCAACCCGTCGGCCCACAAGATGGGGCTGCTGCTGTACATGCCGCGGCTGCTGAAGGCGCTGGGCACGCGCAATTTCTTCTCGGCGTCGACGCTCGACCAGATGCCCAAGCAGCTGTCGAACGGGCTGATGTACGGCCACTGGCTGTCGATGGCGGTGCCCGACATCGAACGCTGCGAGTTCCTGCTGATGCTCGGCGCGAACCCGATGGCCAGCAACGGCAGCCTGTGGACGGTGCCGGATTTCCGCGGCAAGGCGAAGGCGATGAAGGCGCGCGGCGGCCGGCTGGTGGTGATCGACCCGCGCCGCACCGAGACGGCCGCGCTCGCCGACGCGCACCATTTCATCCGGCCGGGCGGCGATGTGTTCCTGCTGCTCGGGATGGTGCACACGCTGTTCGCCGAGGGCTTGGTGAAGCTCGGGCGCCTGGAGCCGCATGTGAAGGGCGTTGACGCGCTGCGCGACGCGGTGCAGCCCTTCAGCGCCGACGCAATGGCCGCGCGCTGCGGGATCGATGCGGGCGTGATCCGCAGCCTCGCGCGCGAACTCGCCGCGGCCGAGCGCGGCTGCGTCTATGGCCGCCTCGGCACCTGCGTGCAGGCCTACGGCACCACCTGCTCGTGGCTGATCGACGTGCTGAACATCCTGGCCGGCCACCTCGACGAGCCGGGCGGCGCGATGTTCCCGCAGGGCGCGGCTTTCGCGGCCAACACCGCCGGCACGCCGGGCCGAGGCCGCGGCATCGTGACTGGCCGGCACCGCAGCCGCGTCAGCGGCGCGCCGGAGGTCTACGGCGAGCTGCCGATGACCTGCCTGGCCGAGGAGATCGAGACGCCGGGTGCCGGCCAGGTGAAGGCGCTGATCACGATCGCGAGCAACCCGGTTCTGTCGGCGCCGAACGGGCCACGGCTGGCGAAGGCGCTGGAGGGGCTCGAGTTCATGCTGAGCCTGGACATCTACCTGAACGAGACGACGCGCCATGCCGACGTGATCCTGCCGGGACTCTCGCCGCTGGAGGACACGCACTACGACGTCGCGTTCCCGCAGTTCAGCGTGCGCAACCACGCGCGCTACAGCCCGGCAGTGCTGCAGCCGCCGGCCGGCACGCCGGCCGAGTGGGAAACGCTGCTGCGGCTGGCCGCGCTGGTGCAGGGGCGCGGCGCGCAGGCCGACATCGACGCGCTCGACGATGCGCTGGTGGCCGAGGACGTGCGCAAGCTGGCCGGTGACCGGGCCGATGCGGTGATGCAGATGGTGTCGGCGCACCGAGGCCCGGAGCGGTTGCTCGACCTGGCCTTGCGCAGCGGCCCGTTCGGCGACGGCTTCGGCGGCAAGCCCGACGGCCTGACGCTCGACAAGCTGAAGGCCGCGCCACACGGCATCGACCTCGGCCCGCTGGCACCGCGCGTGCCCGAGCTGCTGCGCACGCCGTCGGGCTGCATCGAACTCGCGCCACCGAGCCTGCTCGACGACCTGCAGCGGGTGGCCGCCGATGCGCGGGCCGGTACCCACGACGCGGTGATCATCGGCCGCCGCCAGGTGCGCTCGAACAACAGCTGGATGCACAACCTGCCGACGCTCGCGAAAGGCCCGTTCCGCTGCACTGCGCTGGTCCACCCGCAGGACGCCGCGCGCTGGGGCCTGCAGCATGGCGGCCAGGCACGCATCGCCCGGGCGGCGGATCAATCGATCGAGGTGCAGGTGGAGATCAGCGACGAGATGATGCCCGGCGTGATCAGCCTGCCGCACGGCTGGGGCCATGCGTTGCCCGGCGCACGCCTGGCCGTGGCCGCCGAGCGGCCCGGCGCGAACCTCAACGCGGTGCTGGACGATTCGCTGCGGGATCCGTTGTCGGGGAATGCGGTGCTGGGGGGAACCGCGGTGCGGGTGATGCCATGCTGAGTTGCGCACCAACGAAACAGCGCCAACCCGTTCGCCCTGAGCTTGTCGAAGGGTCGGGCTGAGCTTGCCGAAGCCCTCGTGCCATGCGCACCGACCCTTCGACAGGCTCAGGGCGAACGGGGTTTCTTTGCAACTGCCGGGTCCCTTCAACGACCTGATGTGCTCAGGGCGAACGGAGTTTCCCCGGCTACACCTCGCGAAACTGCCCCGCGTTGTCCCGCAGCCAGACCGCCGCCCGCGGCTCGTCCTGCTGCTGCGGATGAAAGTCAGCCCGGAAGTACGCCCGCCACGGCCCGAAGGTGTCGCGCACCAGCCCGCCTTTCGCGAACAGCAGCCGCCATGCGCTGCGCCAGGTGCGGCCCTGCAGCAGCGCACCGTCGTGCCACAGGTTGCGCAGCGTCTGGCGCAGCACGTCGGTGACGAAGAAGAAGGTGACCACGTAGAACCAGCGGAGGCGCCAGCGGTGGTTGCCACCGCTCGCCTGGTAGACGTCGAACGCGGTGCTGCGGTGCTCGGTCTCCTCGGCCGCGTGCCACATCCACATCGTGCGCAGCCGCGGCTCGGCACCGTCGAGCTGCTGCGGGTGCTGCAGCATCCACGCCGCCATGATCGCGGTGAAGTGCTCGTAGCCGGCCGTCACCGCCAGCGCATGGCGCGGATCGCCGCCCTCGAAGCGCGCGATGCGGCGCGCCGCCCGCGGCCCCCAGGTGTTGCGGTGGCCCTGCGCTTCCAGCTGGCCGTTGAACAGCCCGTGGATGCGGCGGTGCGTCGCCTCCTGCCCGATGAAGCCCTGCACCTCGTCGGCAAAGCTCGCCTGCGCGTCGGCCGGCAAGGCCTTCGCGGCAGCCCGCACCGAATCGATGAAGAACTGCTCGCCGACCGGGAAGCTCATCGACAGCGCGTTGAAAAAGGCCGTCAGGAAGGCATCGCCGCCCGCCCAGCGGCGCTCGAACGGCGTCGACAGATCGACGAGCAGCGAGCGAACGGTGTGGTGGACGGGCTGGTGGGCCATGGCCACGGATGCTACTGCGTCGATCGGCGCACGCGGCGCAGGGTTTGCCTCAGGAACTCGATCGCCCCGGGCGGCATCGCCGTCACCAGGTACAGCGCCCACAGCTTCGGCTGCTTCCAGCGCTGGCGCAGGCTGTCGCCGAAATGCCGGTGCGCGGCCGCGTAGTCCTGCCGGTACCACATCTCCATGCCGACCCACTCGTACGCGCTCGCGATGGTCTCGGTCAGCAGCGCCTGCGGCAGGTCGAGCCGGTCTCCCTGGCGTTCGCGCTCGCGTTCGACCTCCGGCAGCAGCGTCTTCAGGTAGTTGCTCGCAATCATCCAGCGGTAGGCCGGCTGGGTCAGCTGGTCGGCCGCGCCCTTGCGGTACAGCACGGCACTCGCGTCCAGCAGCGCGGCCGGGCCGATGCGGCTCGCCTTCAGGTGGTACGCGTGGTCTTCGCCCGACACCATGCTCTCGTCGAAGCCGCCGATCGCGTCGGCACGCTCGCGCGTCAGCATCAGCGTCGACGGCTGGCACAGGTTGCCGATCAGCATGCCCGAGCGCACGTCGCCCCAGTACACGCGCGTGCCGGCCTGCGGCGCCATCGCGCCGGGCACCAGCTCCACGAGCCCCGCCTCGTGCGCGAACACCGGGATCCCGTACTTTTCAAGCTGGCCGTACGCCGAGTACGCATCCCGCAGGTGCGCCTGCTTCACGAGTTGCCCCTGCGCATCGACCACGTCGAGGTTGGTCCACAGCATGCCGACGCCCTGCGGCGCGAGCGCCCGCAGCGTGGCCACCTGCAGCTGCAACTTCCACGGCTGCCACAGGTCGTCGGAATCGAGGAAGGCGATGAACTCGCCGCGCGCCTGCGACAGACCCAGGTTGCGTGCCGACGAGACGCCGCCGTTCGGCTTGCGCAGGTAGCGCAGCCGGGGCTCGTCGGCATAGCGGCGTCCGAGCACGCCGGCGGTGTCGTCGTTGGAGCCGTCGTCGGCGACGATCAGCTCGAAGTCGCCGAAGGTCTGCGCCAGCACCGCGTCGATCGTGCCGGGCAGCAGCGCCGCGCGGTTGTAGGTCGGCATCACGATCGTGACGCACGGCGCGGGCGGCGTCCGGCTGGCGGGCAGCGACTCGCTCCCCAGGCTCTTCACGCGTCGATGCCAGCGTTGCGCCGGTTGCTGAAGGTCGCGCGCTCCATCTCTCGCACGTCGCACGAGACGGCCTGCACCGCCGGCAGCAGCGCCGCCAGCCCGCGCACGATCGCGGCCGACAGCTTCTTGCGGTCGGCCTCGCTGCGGCCGGTCAGCACGTAGGCGAACACATGCACGAAGTCGGCGTTGATGCCACCGACCAGGCTGTGCTCGTGCACCAGCACGCGGATCTTCACGTCGCCGACGGTGAACAGCTCGCTCGCGAGCGCGGCGTCGTGCACGGCACGCATCATCCGGTCGACCGGCACCTGGGCCGCGACCGACTTCGTGCACTCGAGGATGCAATGGGGCATGGAATCGGCCTCAGACGTCGAGGGTGTAGACACGGGCCGCGGCACGCTCGGCGGCACTGTGGCCGCGCAGCGCCTGCGCCCACGCGGTGTCGTTGGCCGAGTGCGCCGGCGTGAGGCCGCGCAGCATCACCGCCACCTCCTCGGAGCCGCCATCGATCTCGTTGAGCTGGTGCAGCTGCTCGTCGAACAGCCGCGCGATCGACGCGCCGGCGGCGTCGATCAGCACAAGGTAGCGGACTGGCTTGCTGTGCATCTTCCGTTCTCCCTGGTTGGTGTTCTCAGCCGATCCACTTTCTGGCGTTGTGGAACATGCGCATCCACGGGCTGTGGGCATTGATGTCACCGGACGTCCAGCTCATCAGCACGTTGCGGAACACCCGCTCCGGGTGCGGCATCAGCACTGTGAAGCGGCCGTCGTCGGTGGTCACCGCGGTCAGGCCGTCCGGGCTGCCGTTCGGGTTGGCCGGGTAGGCTTCGGTCGGCTTGCCGGCGGCATCGACGAAGCGCATCGCGCGCTTGACCTTGGCCGCATCGCCACGCTGCGAAAAATCGGCAAACCCCTCGCCGTGCGCCACCGCGATCGGCAGCCGGCTGCCGGCCATGCCGCCGAAGAAGATCGACGGGCTCTCGAGCACCTCGACCTGCGCCAGCCGGGCCTCGAACTGCTCGCTGCGGTTGCGGGTGAACTTCGGCCAATCCTGCGCGCCGGGAATCATCGGCGACAGCGCCGCCATCATCTGGCAGCCGTTGCACACGCCGAGCGCGAAGGTGTCGCTGCGCCCGAAGAAGGCCGCGAACTGCTCGGCCAGCACCGGGTTGAACATCACCGAGCGCGCCCAGCCTTCGCCGGCGCCCAGCGTGTCGCCGTAGCTGAAGCCGCCGCAGGCGACGAAGCCCTGGAACTGGTCGAAGCGCGCGCGGCCGGTCTGCAGGTCACTCATGTGCACGTCGAAGGTGTCGAAGCCGGCCTGCGCCATCGAGTAGCTCATCTCGAGGTGGCTGTTGACGCCCTGCTCGCGCAGGATCGCCACCTTCGGGCGCGCGGTGTTGACATACGGCGCGATCGCTTCCGACGGGTCGAAGCCCAGCTGCAGGTGCAGCCCGGTGTCGTCGGCGCGGCCGGCGGCCTCGTGCTCGGCGTCGGCACAGGCCGGGTTGTCGCGCAGCTTCGCGATGCGCCAGCTGACGTCGTCCCAGGCCTGGTGCAGGTCGCGCAGCGGCGCGCTGAACACCGCCTTCGCATCGCGCCAGACCTCGACGACGCCGCGCGGGTTGGTCTTGCCGATGGCATGGCTGTGCTTCGACAAGCCGTGCTCGCGCAGCACCTGCATCACCTCGTCGCGTGCCTCGGTGGGCACCTGGATCACGGCGCCCAGCTCTTCGTTGAACAAGGCCTTCAGCGTCAGCTCGGTGCGGCGCGCGCCGACCTGCCCGGCCCAGTTCTTCGAGTCGCCATGCTCGGCGCGGCTGTCGGCAATGCCGTCGCTCTCGGTGACCAGCATGTCGACGTTCAGGCTCAGGCCCAGGTGGCCGGCGAAGGCCATCTCGCAGGCCGCCGCCCACAGGCCGCCGTCGCTGCGGTCGTGGTAGGCCAGCAGCCGGCCCTGGCTGCGCAGCTGGTTGATCGCGGCGACCAGCGACTTCAGCAGCGCCGGGTCGTCCAGATCGGGCACCTCGTCGCCGAACTGGTTCAGCACCTGGGCCAGCATCGAGCCGGCCATGCGGTTCCTGCCTTGGCCGAGGTCGATCAGCACCAGCGTGGTGTCGCCCGGCTGCAGCTGCGGCGTCAGCGTGCCGCGCACGTCGGCCAGCGTCGCGAAGGCGGTGACGATCAGCGAGACCGGCGCCGTCACCTGTTTCGCATCACCGGCGTCACTCCAGCGCGTGCGCATCGACAGGCTGTCCTTGCCGACCGGCACGCTGATGCCGAGCGCCGGGCACAGCTCCATGCCGACCGCCTTCACGGTGTCGTACAGCGCGGCGTCTTCGCCGGGTTCGCCGCAGGCGGCCATCCAGTTGCAGCTGAGCTTGATGCGCTCCAGCTCGATCGGCGCGGCCAGCAGGTTGGTGATGGCCTCGCCGACCGCCATGCGGCCAGAGGCCGGCGCATCGAGCGTCGCGAGCGGCGTGCGCTCGCCCAGGCTCATCGCCTCGCCGCGGAAGCCGCGGAAATCGGCCAGCGTCACCGCGCAATCGGCCACCGGCACCTGCCACGGGCCGACCATCGGGTCGCGGTGGTTCAGCCCGCCGACGGTGCGGTCGCCGATCGTGATCAGGAAGCGCTTGCTCGCCACCGTCGGGTGGCGCAGCACGTCGAACGCCACCTTGTCGAGCGACACGTCGGTGAGCTGCAGCGCCGGCAGCGTGCGCGCGATGCGCTTCACGTCGCGGTGCATCTTCGGCGGCTTGCCGAGCAGCACCTCCATCGGCATGTCGATCGGCGTGTCGTCGCTGCCGGGGTTGTCCAGCACCAGCTGCTTTGCCGCGGTCGTCACGCCGACCACCGCGAACGGGCAGCGCTCGCGCTCGCACATCGCGCGGAAGATCGGCAGCGCCTCCGGCGACACCGCCATCACGTAGCGCTCCTGGCTCTCGTTGCACCAGATCTCCTTCGGGGCCAGGCCGCTTTCTTCCAGCGGCACCTGGCTCAAGTCGAAGCGCGCACCCAGGCCCGCGCCGTCGACCAGCTCGGGGAAGGCGTTCGAGATGCCGCCGGCGCCGACGTCGTGGATCGCGAGGATCGGGTTCGACTCCCCCAGCGCCCAGCAGTGGTTGATGACCTCCTGCGCACGGCGCTCGATCTCGGGGTTGCCGCGCTGCACCGAATCGAAATCGAGCTCGGCCGCGTTTGCGCCGGCCGCCATCGAACTGGCCGCACCGCCGCCCATGCCGATGCGCATGCCCGGGCCGCCCAGCTGGATCAGCAGCGTGCCGGCCGGGAACTGGATCTTGTGCGTCTGGCTGGCCGAGATGCTGCCCAGGCCGCCGGCGATCATGATCGGCTTGTGGTAGCCGCGGCGCTGGCCGTCGACCGTCTGCTCGTAGACACGGAAATAGCCGGCCAGGTTGGGCCGGCCGAACTCGTTGTTGAACGCGGCGCCGCCGAGCGGGCCGTCGACCATGATCTGCAGCGGGCTCGCGATGTGCTCCGGCTTGCCGTAGGGCGACTGCTCCCAGGGCTCGCTGGTGCCCGGCAGGTGCAGGTTCGAGACGCTGAAGCCGGTCAGGCCCGCCTTCGGCTTGGAGCCGCGACCGGTCGCGCCTTCGTCGCGGATCTCGCCGCCGGCACCGGTCGACGCGCCGGGGAACGGCGAGATCGCCGTCGGGTGGTTGTGCGTCTCGACCTTCATCAGCACATGCACGGTGTCCTCGCGCGGGCCGTACAACGGCGCATTGGTGTAGCCCTGCGGCAGCCAGCGCTGCGTGGGGCCGCCTTCCATCACCGACGCGTTGTCGCTGTAGGCGACCACCGTGTGCTGCGGCGCGAGCTGGTGGGTGTTGCGGATCATCGCGAACATCGAGCGCTGCTGCTCGACGCCGTCGATCGTGAAGCCGGCGTTGAAGATCTTGTGCCGGCAGTGCTCGCTGTTGGCCTGCGCGAACATCATCAGCTCGACGTCGGTCGGGTTGCGCTTCAGGCCGGTGAAGGCGGCGACCAGGTAGTCGATCTCGTCGTCGCTCAAGGCCAGGCCGAAGTCCTTGTTGGCGGTCTCCAGCGCTGCGCGGCCCGAGCCGATCACGTCGACATGCTCCATCGCCTTGCCGGCCTGCTCGTCGAACAGGTGGGCGGCGTCGCCCCGCTGCAACAGCACGCTTTCGGTCATGCGGTCGTGCAGCAGCGCGGCGGCCTGCTGCAGTTCGCCGGCGTCGAGCGGCTTGGCAGCGCCCAGCAGCCCGGCCAGGCCGGTTTTCAGCACCAGCCGGTATTCCGTCACGCGTTCGACGCGGCGGATCGCGAGGCCGCAGTTGTGGGCGATGTCGGTGGCCTTGCTGGCCCACGGCGACACGGTGCCCAGGCGGGGCGCCACCAGCACCAGCGCGCCGTCTGACGGACCGGCGTAGGCATCGCCGTAGGTCAGCAGCGCGGCGAGCTTGTCGTGGGCGTCGCGCGGCAGCGGCTGGTCGCTCCAGGCCCAGTGAACGTGCCGGGCGTGCACGGCGGTGATGCGCGGGCTGATCGCCTGCAGCCGCGGCAGCAGGGCCTGGGCGCGGAAGGCGGACAAGGCGTTGCCGCCCTCGAAGTGCAGCAGATGCTTGGGTGTGGACGTCACGTTGGGGCCAGCTTCGGGTTCTGGAGACCGGGTCGTGTTCAGGGACTGCCGGTGGAAACCCGGGATTTTACGGGGGTCGGTGCAATAATTCCGCCCCATGACGATCACGATCAAAACCGCCGAGGATGTCGCAGGCATGCGCATCGCCGGGCGGCTCGCCTCCGAAGTGCTGGACATGCTCACGCCGCACGTGAAGCCGGGCATCACCACCGAGCAGCTCGACAAGCTGGCGCACGACCACATCGTGGACGTCCAGCAAGGCATTCCGGCCCCGCTGAACTACGCGCCGCCGGGCTACACGCCCTACCCGAAATCGATCTGCACCTCGATCAACCACCAGGTCTGCCACGGCATCCCGAACGACCGGCCGCTGAAGGCGGGCGACATCGTCAACATCGACGTCACCGTCATCAAGGACGGCTGGCATGGCGACACCAGCCGGATGTTCGTCGTCGGCCACGGCTCGATCGCTGCCAACCGCCTGTGCCAGATGACGTATGACGCCATGTGGAAGGGCATCGTCAAGGTGAAGCCCGGCATCCACCTGGGCGACATCGGCCACTCGATCCAGACCTTCGCCGAGAACGCCGGCTTCTCGATCGTGCGTGAGTTCTGCGGGCACGGCATCGGCCGCAAGTTCCATGAAGAACCTCAGGTGCTGCACTACGGCCGCCCCGGCACGCTCGAGGAGCTGGTGCCGGGCATGGTGTTCACGATCGAGCCGATGATCAACGCCGGCCGGCGCGACATCCGCGAGGCCGGCGACGGCTGGACCATCGTCACGAAAGACCGCTCGCTGTCGGCCCAGTGGGAGCACACGATCCTGGTCACCGAGACCGGCTACGAGGTGCTGACGGTGTCGGCCGGCAGCCCGCCGCCGCCGGCCTTCGTCGGCGCCGCTGGAACCGCGACGGCAGCCAGCGCCTCCACCACCGCCGCCTGACGGTGGCCTCGATGGCGATGACGGTGGACACACCGGCGCCCGCTGCCGCGCGCAGCCTGGCGGAGCAGCGCAGCCGCTTCCGCGAGGGCAAGGCGGCGTTGATGACGCACTTCCGCGAGTCGCGCGCCACCGCGCCGGCCGCGACCCGGCTGGTGCGCGCGCTGGCCCGCCACGTCGACCAGACGCTGCTCGGCCTGTGGCAGCACGCGATGATGCCGCCGGGTGCCGCGCTGCTGGCGGTCGGCGGCTACGGGCGCGCCGAGCTGTACCCGCATTCCGACGTCGACGTGCTGGTGCTGCTGCCGCCCGGCGATGCGCTGCACAACGCCCGCATCGGCGCGCCGGGTTCCGACAACGACGCGCTGAAATCCTCGGTCGAGGGCTTCATCACCGCCTGCTGGGACCTGGGGCTCGAGATCGGCTCCAGCGTGCGCACCGTCGACGAATGCGTCGCCGAGGCGCATGGCGATGTCACGGTGCAGACCGCGCTGCTCGAATCGCGCTACCTGTGCGGCTCCAAGCGGGTGTTCAACGCCTTCCGGCGCGCCAATGCCGCCGCGATGGACCCGAAGGCCTTCCTGCGCGCGAAGACGCTCGAGATGCGCCAGCGCCACCAGAAGTACGAGGACACGCCCTACTCGCTCGAACCCAACTGCAAGGAAAGCCCCGGCGGCCTGCGCGACCTGCAGATGGTGGTCTGGATCGCACGCGCGGCCGGCCTCGGCCGCACCTGGACCGAGCTGGCCGCGAAGGGACTGATCACGCCCTTCGAGGTGAAGCAGCTGCAGCGCAACGAAGGCCTGCTGCGCCTGATCCGCGCCCGGCTGCACATGGTGGCCGGCCGCCGCGAGGACCGGCTGGTGTTCGACCTGCAGACCGCGGTGGCCGAGAGCTTCGGCTACGAGACCACGGCGGCGCGCCGCGCCTCGGAGCAGCTGATGCACCGCTACTACTGGGCGGCCAAGGCGGTGACGCAGCTGAACCAGATCCTGGTGCTGAACATCGAGGAGCGCATCAACGGCTCGCAAGACGCGCCGATGCGCCCGATCAACCCGCATTTCCTCGACCGCGCCGGCATGCTCGAGGTGGCGAGCGACGACCTGTACGAGCGCGAGCCGCACACCATCCTCGAGACCTTCCTGGTCTACCAGCAGACGCCGGGCATCAAGGGGTTGTCGGCGCGCACGTTGCGGGCGCTGTACAACGCCCGCGAGGTGATGGACGGCGATTTCCGGCGCGATCCGGCGAACCGCGCAACGTTCATGCAGATCCTGCGCCAGCCCGAAGGCCAGACGCATGCCTTCCGGCTGATGAACCAGACCAGCGTGCTGGGCCGCTACCTGTGGGTGTTCCGGCGCATCGTCGGGCAGATGCAGCACGACCTGTTCCACGTCTACACGGTGGACCAGCACATCCTGATGGTGCTGCGCAACGTGCGGCGCTTCTTCATCCCGGAGCATGCGCACGAGTACCCGTTCTGCTCGCAGCTCGCGTCCACCTGGGACCGGCCGTACGTGTTGTACATCGCCGCGCTGTTCCACGACGTGGCCAAGGGCCGCGGCGGCGACCACTCCGACCTGGGGGCGGTGGAGGTGCGCCGCTTCTGCCGCGACCATGGGCTCGACAAGGACGACACCGCGCTGATCGAGTTCCTGGTCAAGGGCCACCTGACGATGTCGCGGATCGCCCAGAAAGAAGACCTGAGCGACCCGGAGGTGATCGAGAACTTCGCGCGGCTGGTCGGCACCGAGCGCCGGCTGACCGCGCTGTACCTGCTGACGGTGGCCGACATCCGCGGCACCAGCCCGAAGGTGTGGAATGCCTGGAAGGGCAAGCTGCTCGAAGACCTGTACCGGCTGACGCTGCGCGCGCTGGGCGGTGCCCGGCCCAACATGGACGCCGAGATCGAGGCGCGGCGGCAGGATGCGCGGCACACGCTGAACCTGTATTCGCTGCTGCCGGGCACCGAGGTGCCGCTGTGGAAGACGCTGGAGCTGAGCTACTTCGCGCGGCACGATGCCGGCGACATCGCCTGGCATGCGCGCTCGCTGTTCCGCCACGTCACCAGCACCGAGCCGATCGTGCGGGCGCGGCTGTCATCGGTCGGCGAGGGGCTGCAGGTGCTGGTGTACGCGCCCGACCGCCCCGACCTGTTCGCCCGCATCTGCGGCTACTTCGACGGCGCCGGCTTCAACATCCTGGACGCGAAGATCCACACGACGCGCGCCGGCTATGCGCTGGACACCTTCCAGGTGATCAGCCCGCAGATGGAGCATCACTACCGCGACCTGATCTCGCTGGTGGAGAACCAGGCCACGCTGGCGCTGAAGGCCGACGGCCCGCTGCCCGAGCCGAGCCGCGGCCGGCTCTCGCGCCGCGTGAAGTCGTTCCCGATCACGCCGCGGGTGCTGTTGCGGCCCGATGAACGCGGCCAGCGCTGGCTGCTGTCGGTGTCGACCAGCGACCGCTCCGGCCTGCTCTATGCCATCTCGCGGGTGCTGGCGCGGCACCACATCAACCTGCAGCTCGCGAAGATCACGACGCTCGGCGAGCGGGTCGAAGACACCTTCCTGATCGACGGGTCGGCGCTGCAGCAGAACCGGGCGCAGATCGAGATCGAGAGCGAGCTGCTGGACGCAATCACTTGATCACTTGGCGTGCGGCGGGCATGGGCGCGAGCAAAGGCGCGGGCGGGGGGTGTGGGGCTCGTTGGCAAAGAAACACCGTTCGCCCTGAGCTTGTCGAAGGGTAGGACTGAGCTTGGCGAAGGCCCTGCGTGCGCCGGGCACAACCCTTCGACGGGCTCAGGGCGAACGGGTGTTTGTGTACGCACAGAGCCGCCTTTGCCGCGCCGAGATCACTCCGGAATCGCGATCACCTTGCCAGGATTCAGGATGTTCAACGGATCCCACGCCCGCTTCAGCTGCCGCATCAGGTGCACCGCATTGGCATCGAACTCTTCCGTCAGCAGCACCACCTTCTGCGCCCCGATGCCGTGCTCGGCGGTGCAGGTTCCTTCCATGCGCATCGCGCGGCTCATCATGCGCTGGTTCAGGCGCTCGGCCTCGGCCATCTCGTCCGGATTGTCGGGGTCGGCAATCAGGATGCACAGCAGGTGCCCGTCGCCGACGTGGCCGAACAGCGGGCACAGCAGCGACGACCGCCGCGTGTCCTCGATGGTCTCCTCGATGCACTGCGCCAGCCGCGACAAGGGCACGCAGGCATCGGTCGTGAAGGTGCGCCAGCCGGGGCGCAGCAGCTCACAGGCGTTGAACGCGGTGTGGCGCGCGCTCCACAGCCGCGTGCGGTCTTCGGGCTGGTCGGCCCAGTCGTAGTCGTCGGCGCCGTGCTCGCGCGCGATATCGTGCACGATCTCGGCCTGCTCGGCCACGCCGGCCGGCGTGCCGTGGAACTCGAGGAACAGCGTGGGCCGCTCCTTGAACGAGGTCTCGGTGTGCAGGTTGACGGCGCGCAGCGCCAGCGCATCCATGAACTCGGCGCGCGCCACCAGCACGCCGGTCTGGATGGTCTGGATCACGGTGTCGACCGCGCTGCGTGCGTCGGCAAAGGTGCACACCGCCGTCGCGATCGCCTCGGGCCTCGGGTACAGCCGCACCGTCACCTCGGTGATGATGCCCAGCGTGCCTTCGCTGCCGACGAAGATGCGCGTCAGGTCGTAGCCGGCAGACGACTTCTTGGCCCGGCGCGCGGTGCGGATGATCTTGCCCTCGGCCGTGACCACGGTGAGCGCCATCACGTTCTCGCGCATCGTGCCGTAGCGCACCGCGCTCGTGCCACCGGCGCGCGTCGCGGCCATCCCGCCGAGCGAGGCCTTCGAGCCCGGGTCGATCGGAAAGAACAGGCCGGTGTCCTTCACCTCGGCGTTCAGTTGCGAACGGGTGACGCCGGCCTGCACCGTCGCGGTCAGGTCCTGCGCATTGATCGTCAGCACCTCGTCCATCTCGGACAAGTCGATCGAGATCCCGCCCGCATGGCCCAGCACATGGCGTTCGAGCGACGAGAACACGCCGAACGCAGTCACCGCGACGCGGTGCTGCGCGCACAGCCGCACGACCTCGGCCACCTCCTCGGTCGTGTGGGCGAACACGACGCCGTCAGGCGCCGTCGTGTCGGACGACGCTCCCTCGCAGCCGTGCTGCTCGCGCATCGCACGGCCGAGCTTGAAGCGCAGGCTGAAGCGATGGCGCAGCGCATCGAGCAGCGCCATCGGCGCGCCCGTCAGGGCGGTGGCGGGCGGGGCCGCGAAGGCGGCAGCGGCAGTGGCAAGATCGATCATGGTGGTCCTCTCTGAGACGGCAAGTGAGACAGCCGTGAAACACGACGCCTGTTGGCCGGCGCTCGGCAGAAGGGAAGGCTAGCGACGAATCATCGTGAGCGCGCCGGCCACGCCATAGCTTTTCGAGAACGCGCCATCTGCTGCAACGATCCCCTTCGGCGATCGGTGCAGCGAGGCTGCAATTTCTTGCAGTCACGCGGCGTGTTCGCCCGGCTGAAGTCATGCGCCGGCGCTCAGCAGGCGCACGCCGCGCCACGACGCATTGCGCACCGCATGGCGAATCGCGGTGGTGGCCGCCGCCAGCACGCATTCGGCGGCACGCGTCTGCTTGACGACGGTGGTGGCGCACACCGACACCGTGCGCGTGATCGACGGCCGCGTGATCTCGATCACCGCGAGCTTCTTCTGCTGCACCTCGACCTCGATGCTGGGCCACGACAGGATGGTCGCGGCGAGGTTGGTCGTGACCGCCTGCTTGAGCAGCGTCAGCGAGTTCATCTCGGCGATGACGATCGGCGGCGACAGGCCCTCGCGCATCATCACGCGCTCGACACGGTGGCGAACGCCCTGCTCCAGCCCCGGCAGCACCAGCTCGATGCCCTGCAGCTCACGCAGCGTGATGACCTTGCGCCGCGCCAGCCGCGACTTCGGGTTCACGACGAGGAACAGGCGCTCCTCCATCACGCGCACCATGTCGAGCCCTTCGAGGTTGCCGTCGTCAAACGCGATGCCCAGCATCAGCCGGCCGCTCTTGACCCATTCGAGCACCGTGCCGCTCAACTCCTCGTAGACCTGCAGCCGGATCGCCGGATAGCGCGTGCGGACCTCGTTGAAGATGGCCAGGCCGAGCGGCGCGACCATGCACAGCGGCATGCCGATGCCGACGTGCCCGGTCGGCTCGGTCGAGCAGCTGGTGACCGCATCGTGCGCATCGTCGGCATGCTTCAGGATCGCCTGCGCATAGCGGTACAGGTGCAGCCCGCACTCGGTGGGCGACACGCCGCGCGAGCTGCGGTTGAGCAGCAGGCTCTTGAACTCGTCTTCCAGTGCGGCCACCTGATGGCTGAGGGCGGATTGCGCAACGTGCAGCACACCGGCCGCGCGAGACAGGCTGCCCATGTCCACGATGCGCACGAAGTAGCGGAGCTGTCTCAACTCGATTTTCTCGTCCTCCTGGGTCGCCTTGGCACCGCCCTTCCCGCCCTGCCCGCCGTGGTGGCCGTGGTGGTGACCATCACCGCTGGCGCGCCAGCGCAGGCCGGGCCTGCACCGGCTCGACCACCAGCTCGACCGTCGGCCCGCTCGCCGGCTCGACGCGCAACGCGTCGGCCAGCGACAGGTCGACCTGCAGCAGGTAGGGCTCGTCGCTGGCCAGGCAGTCGGCCACCGCACGTTCGATCGCGGCGGCCGACTTCAGCCGGTGGATTCGCCAGCCGAAGGCACGCGCCACCGCCGCGATGTCGGGCCGCTGGATCATCACGGACGGCGCCGCCGCGCAGGCCGCGGCACTGCGCCGCAGGTCGGCCACCGGTGGCGGGAACACGATCAGCTTCAGCGGCCAGCCATGGTCGTAGACCGACTGCAGTTCGTGCAGGGTCGGCAGCAAGGCGTTCGCATCGCTCAGGCACACCACCGGCCGCAGCGGCTGCGCCGCCAGCACGCCGATCGCCGCCGGCAGCGCGAAGCCCGGCATGCCGACACCCGCCGACACCAGCCAGCGGCCCGGGCCCCGGTGCTGCAGGTGGCGTGCACCGGCCTGCTGCGCCAGACCGTCGTCGACGGTCACGACCGCGTCGAGCGATGCCAGCGGCTCGCGCAGCGCGCGCAGCACCTGGTCGGCGATCGGGGGCCGGGGCTGCTGTTGTGGCTGCTGTTGCGACACCTCGGCGAGCGCCGCCTCGTGCCGCCAGCCGTCGATCATCTGCCACCAGGCGTCCAGCCGGCCGGCCGCGCCGCCTTCGGGCGCGGCGTGAAACCCGGGGTTCTGCAGCCAGTGCTGCCCCAGCCCCTTCAACACCTCGCCGCAATCGCCGACCAAGGGCGTCGCGGCCGGAATGATCTTGTTGATGCTGGTCGGGTCGATGTCGACATGGATCAGCGCGCAGGGCAGGGTTTCGTCGCGCGGCCACGAGCGCTCGTCGAGGCGCGTGCCGATGCAGATCAGGAGATCGGCCTGCCGCAGCGCCCGGTTCGCGACCGGGCTGCCCTGCTCGCCCGGGCAGCCCAGGCAGCGCCGATCAGCAGACGGCAGCGCGCCGAGCGCCGCCATCGTCAGCACGCACGGCAGATCGGCCACCCGCGCGAACTCGGCCAGCGCTTCACTGGCGGCCGCACCGGAGCGGATCACGCCGCCGCCGGCGTACAGCAAGGGCCGGCGCGCGGCGCGGATCTGCGCGACCGAGTGGACGAGCCGCCGCTCCGGTGGTGACCTCGGCACCTGGCCCGCACGCAGGCTGCTGGCCGCGGCTGTTGCTGCCGCTGTCGCCAACCGCCGCACCGGCACCTGGGTGCGCTGCACGTCGATCGGCATCTCGAGCAGCACCGGCCCGCAACGCCCGTTGCGCGCCACCTGCACCGCACGGTCGACGATGTCGGCCGCATCGTGCGCCAGGTCGATGCGCCGGCTCCATTTGGTCACCGAACGGGTGATGCCCAGCGCGTCGCACTCGCGGAACGCATCGGTGCCGATCAGCGCCGAGTCGACCTGCCCGGCAATGCACAGCACCGGCACCGAATCGGCCATCGAGCTCATCAACCCCGCCACGGCCGCCGCCACGCCGGAGCCGCCCGACACCAGCACCGCCGCCATCTGCCCGGTCGCCTTGGCGTAGCCCTCGGCCGCGTGCACCGCCGCCCGCTCCTGCGACAGGCGCACGACACGCACCCCGGCGCGTGCGCTGAGCGCCTCGCACAGCGGTGCGATCAAGGCGCCTCCGCTGCACAGGAAGAACATCGTCACGTTGTGATCGACCAGCGCCTGGATGACGGCCTGCGATCCGCTCTGGCGGCGTGCCGTCAGCTCGAGCCGGTGAGACCGCGGTCGACCGGTGCCGGACGCTTCGGGCTCGTGTTCGGGAAGGGAGGGGGCGGGGGGTTGGGAGTGCTCCATGCGGGGGGCTCTGCACGCTGACGGGACAAGGGGGGAGGCAAGGCACAACAACGAGGGACTGCGACGAGGGAAGCGACAAGGGACTGCGACAAGGGACGGCGCGGCGATCGGGTACCGCGGGGTGGCCGACAAACCCGGGACAGAACAACCACCGGGGCGCCAGCTTGCGTCTGAATTGCGGGGAAATCATGCAGGCCGATGGGCCGGGTTCCCCGCCGCCTGCGGACTGGTGAATCCGGCGGCGCGTAGCGAATGGGTGCGAATGCTAGTGAGCTTTCGCGCAGCGGGCCATATCCTCTGTCGATAGCGCCATCTGGAAAATCGATGGCCCCTGCCGAGGGGGCTCAGCGTCGTGCAAGAAAGTGCACGTGTACCTGCCGCGGAAAGAAAACAGCCCCGGCCACCAGCGTGCTGGCAACCGGGGCTGCGGGGAACAGCGGTCGGTGGAACGCGACGGGCGTCAGCCCATGTGCAGGCCGCCGTTGACCGAGAAGTCGGCACCGGTCGCGAAGCCGGATTCATCCGACGCGACCCACGACACGATCGACGCGATGTCGTCCGGCGTGCCCAAGCGCTTCACCGGGATGCCGGCGACGATCTTGTCGAGCACATCCTGGCGGATCGACTTGACCATGTCGGTCGCGATGTAGCCCGGCGACACGGTGTTGACCGTCACGCCCTTGTTGGCCACTTCCTGCGCCAGCGCCATCGTGAAGCCGTGCATGCCGGCCTTCGCGGCGGAGTAGTTGGTCTGGCCGAACTGGCCCTTCTCGCCGTTGACCGAGCTGATGTTGATGATGCGGCCCCAGCCCTTCTCGAGCATGTCGTCGATCACCTGCTTGGTGACATTGAACAGGCTCGTGAGGTTGGTCTCGATCACCGCATCCCAGTCGGCGCGGCTCATCTTGCGGAACATGCCGTCTCGCGTGATGCCGGCGTTGTTGACCAGCACGTCGATCGGGCCGAGTTCGGCCTTGGTCTTCTGGAACGCCGAGACGGTGGAGTCCCAGTCGCCGACATTGCCGACCGACGCGTGGAAGCTGTAGCCGAGCGCCTTCTGCTCGTTCAGCCATTTCGTGAAATCGCGGCTCGGGCCGCAGCCCGCGACGACGATGAAGCCGTCCTTGTGCAGGCGCTGGCACATCGTGGTGCCGATTCCGCCCATGCCGCCGGTGACGTAGGCGATCTTCTGACTCATGTTTTTCTCTCCTGAAAAGGTGTGCAGACACCCGAGCGTCGTCGCGCCCGCGTGCCGCGTCAACCGGGTTCGCCCTCAGCTCACCCTGGCTTAACCAATGTTCAACGCTCGACCGTCAAGGCAACACCCATGCCACCGCCGATGCACAGGCTGGCGATGCCCTTCTTCGCGTTGCGGCGCTGCATCTCGTGCAGCAGGGTCACCAGGATGCGGCAACCGGATGCACCGATGGGGTGCCCGATCGCGATCGCGCCGCCGTTGACGTTCACCTTGCTGACATCCCAGCCCATCTCGGTGTTGACCGCACACGCCTGGGCCGCGAAGGCTTCGTTGATCTCGAGCAGGTCGAGCTCGCCGGGCTTCCAGCCGGCGCGCTGCAGCGCCTTCTGCGAGGCCGGCACCGGGCCGATCCCCATGAAGGCCGGGTCGAGCGCCACGGTCGCGTAGCTCTTGATGCGCGCAAGCGGCGTCAGCCCGAGCTGGTCGGCCTTCTTCGCGGTCATCACGACCACGCCGGCCGCGCCGTCGTTCAGGCCTGACGCATTGCCAGCCGTCACGCCGCCGGCCTTGTCGAAGGCCGGGCGCAGGCCCGCCAGCGCTTCGGCGTTGGTCTTGCGGTTGATGAACTCGTCGGCCGCGAAGACGACCGGATCGCCCTTCTTCTGCGCGATGCTGAACGGCACGATCTCGTCGGTGAAGCGCCCGGCATCCTGCGCGGCCGCGGCCTTCTGCTGCGAGGCCAGCGCCAGCGCGTCCTGCGCCTCGCGGCTGACGCCGAACTTCTTCGCGACGTTCTCGGCGGTGATGCCCATGTGGTACTGGTTGTACACATCCCACAGGCCGTCGGTGATCATCGAGTCGACCAGCTTCCAGTCGCCCATGCGCTGGCCCTCGCGCGAGTTCGGCAGCACGTGCGGTGCGAGGCTCATGCTCTCCTGGCCGCCGGCGATCACGATCTCGGAATCGCCGTCGCGGATGGCCTGGGCCGCCAGCATCACCGCCTTCAGGCCGGAGCCGCAGACGGCGTTGATGGTCAGCGCCGGCACCGACTGCGGCAGGCCGCTCTTGATGACGGACTGGCGCGCCGGGTTCTGGCCCGAGCCGGCGGTGAGCACCTGGCCGAGGATGACCTCGTTGACCTGGTCGCCGCTGAGCTTCGCGCGCTTCAGCAGCTCGACGATGACGGCCGCGCCCAGCTCGGGCGCCGGTGTCTTGGCGAGGCTGCCACCGAACTTGCCGACGGCGGTGCGGGTGGCGGCGACGATGACGATGTCGGACATGGAGGTCTCCTGTTGACGGATGTGCGGGTGGGTGTTGAACGGAATGTGGTGCCGTGCGAGGCCGGGGTCAAGCGCGGGGCTGGACAGAAGGCGTCGACCTCAGGCTTTTTGCTTCACGTAGCGGCCGGGCGCCGGCTCGATCGGCTTGTGCCTGCGGCTGCCAGGGTTTTTCGGGGCCGGCACCTGCTCGCCGGCGTGGCCGGCCAGCCACGCGTCCCAGTCGGTCCACCAGCTGCCGGGGTGCTCGGTGGCGCTCGCGAACCAGGCGTCGGCGCTGGCCGGCTGGGGCCCCGGGGAGTGGCTGATCCAATGGCTGCGCTTCTTCTTGGCCGGCGGGTTGATGACGCCGGCGATGTGGCCGGACGCGCCCAGCACGAAGCGCGTCTTCGCCTTCTTCAGCACCTGGGTGTTCCGCCAGGCCGCGTCCCACGGCACGATGTGGTCCTCGCGCGAGCCGTACACGTAGGTCGGCGTGTCGACCTGGTTCAGGTCGAGCTTCTCGCCGCACACCGTCAGGCGGCCCGGCTTCACCAGGTTGTTCTCGAGGTAGGTGTTGCGCAGGTACCAGCAGTACATCGGCCCCGGCAGGTTGGTGCTGTCGCTGTTCCAGTACAGCAGGTCGAACGGCGGCGGCGTCTCGCCCTTCAGGTAGTTGCCGACGACGTAGTTCCACAGCAGGTCGTTCGGGCGCAGCGCGCTGAAGGTGGAGGCGAGCTCCTGCCCCTTGAGCAGCCCGCCGCCGTTCGGGCTGGCCGGGCCGAGCGTCATCTCGCGCAGCTGCACCATCGCCTCGTCGACGAACAGGTCGAGCACGCCGGTGTTGCCGAAATCGAGGAAGGTGGTCAGCAGCGTCATGCTGGCGGCGGGCTTTCGGCCACGCGCGGCCAGCACCGCGAGCGCGGTGGCGAGGATGGTGCCGCCGACGCAGAAGCCCAGCGTGTCGAGGGTCTCGGCGCCGGTGATCTCCTGCACCACGTCGATCGCCCGGATGGCGGCATCTTCGATGTAGTCGTCCCAGCCGAGGTGCGACAGGCTCGCATCGGCATTGCGCCAGCTGACGACGAACACCCGGTGGCCTTGCGCGACCGCATGGCGGATCAGCGAGTTCTCGGGCTGCAGGTCGAGGATGTAGTACTTGTTGATGCACGGCGGCACCATCAGCAGCGGCCGCTCGAACACGGTCTTCGTCAGCGGCTTGTACTCGAGCAGCTGGAACAGCTCGTTCTCGAACACCACGCTGCCTTCGGTGGTGGCGACGTTGCGGCCGACCTCGAACACGCTTTCGTCGGTCTGCGAGACGTGGCCCTGCTGCAGGTCCTGCACCAGGTGCTGCACGCCGTGCAGGATGCTCTCGCCCTGCGTCTTCAGCGCGAGCTGCAGCGCCTCGGGGTTCAGCGGCAGGTAGTTGCTGGGCGAGGCGGCCGCCACGTACTGCTGCACCGCGAAGCGGATGCGCTCGCGCGTCTTCTCGTCGCCTTGCACGCTGTCGGCCAGGCCCATCAGCGTGCGGGCGTTCAGCAGGTACAGCCGCGCGGTGAACGAGGCCATCGGGTTGTCGGCCCACGCGGGGTTGCTGAAGCGGCGATCGTTCAGCGGCGCCGGCGGCTCGGCGCCCGCACCGGCCGGCGCGGCGCCGACGCTCTGGTTCCACAGCGCGCTGGCCTGCGCCACGTAGTCGGCCTGCAGCGCGCTCAGTTGGGGCATCGGCAGGCTCAGCCCGCTCATCGACTTGAAGACCTCACCGATCGTCGCGCCGAATGCGTCCGCACTCTGGTTGGCAACCGCATTCCCGTTGGCAACCGCATCGGCCACCGCTGCTGGATTCTTCACAGGTCTCCTTGCCGGCCTCGTGCGGGCCGCTGTGGGGTCAGTTGAGTTTCGGGTCACACTCTTCGCTTCGACACCAGCCGCCCGTCGGCCTCAAAAATGTACCTCGTCGCGATTGCCTGGATGTACGTGGTTGTCATGATGGCGATCGCCGAGGCGACCAGCTCGCAAGGCACCGTGCTCGGTGCGGTCTTCACGCTGCTGCTGTACGGCGTGCTGCCACTGTCCATCGTGCTGTACCTGCTGGGCACGCCGTCGCGCCGGCATGCGCGCCGCGCGGCCGAGGCCGCCGAGATCGCCGCGGCCATCACCCCACCGTCAGCGCAGCCAGACGGCGGCGGCCATCCGGCCGGTGATGCGGTCGCGCCGGAACGAAAAGAACCGTGACGCATCATCGGCGGTGCACCATGCGCCGCCCTTGACCTGGGTCACGCCCAGACCCGCGAGGCGGCGGCGCGCCAGTTCGGACAGGTTGGCCATCCACTTGCCGGCCGCGTGGCTGCGGAACAGCGCGGGATCCGCATGCTGCGGGTCTTCGCCGAAGGCCTGCAGCACGTCGGGTCCCACCTCGAAGCGCCCAGGGCCGATGCAGGGCCCGAGCCAGGCCACCAGCTCGCCCGGTTCGCAGCCGGAGGCCTGGCACAGCGCCGCCACCGTGTTGTCGAGCACGCCGCCGGCCAGGCCGCGCCAGCCGGCATGGGCCGCACCCACCGCCTGCAGCGCCGGCGCGCCGGTCGTCGCCAGCAGCACCGGCAGGCAATCGGCCACCTGCACCGTGCAGGCCAGGCCGCGCTCGGTGGTGATCGCGGCATCGGCCTCTTCGAGTGGCGCGCCCACCGAGGCCCGCACCAGCCGCAACACCCGCGTGCCATGCACCTGCTTCATGAAGACCGGCGCCGCGCCGGTGGCGGCCGCGAAGCGGGCCCGGTTCGCGTCGACCGCCTCCAGGTCGTCGCCGACCGCGATGCCGAGGTTCAGGCTGGCCCACGGCGGCGCGCTCAGCCCGCCGCGGCGCGTGCTCATCAGCGCGCCCACATGGTCGAGTGCCCAGTCGGGGTGCAGGGCATCCTGCAGCGGGGTGGTGTTCGACATCAGGTGGCGTCCGGGCAGGCCGACGGCTGCGCGCCGCTGAACGCCTCGAGCCGCATGCATTCGTCGAACACGCGCATCACGGTCGGCACGTGGTCGAGCCGGCAGTTCAGGCGCTGCGCGTTGAAGATCTGCGGCACCAGCGTGATGTCGGCCAGCGTCGGCTTGTCGCCATGGCAGAAGCGGCCGGTCTCGGGCTGGCTCGCGAGCTGGCGCTCGACCGTCTCGAGGCCGGTCTCGCACCAATGGCGGTACCAGCGGTTCTTGTCGTCCTCGCTGACGCCCAGGTCGTGCAGCAGGTAGCGCAGCACGCGCAGGTTGTTCAGCGGGTGGATCTCGCAGGCGACGTCCATCGCCAGCGCACGCACGCGCGCCCGGCCGAGCGGGTCGGCGGGCAGCAGCGGCGGCTGGGGGTGGGTTTCGTCGAGGTACTCGATGATCGCGAGCGACTGCGACAGCAACGCGCCGTCGTCCTTCAGCACCGGCACCAGCCGCCCGGGCGACAGCGCGGCGAATTCCGGCTGCGTCTGCTCGTTCTTGACCAGGTGCACCGGCACGTAGTCGTAGGCCAGCCCCTTCAGCGCGAGCGCGACCCGCACGCGGAACGAGGCCGACGACCGGAAGTAGCTGTAGAGCTGCATGCCCGCCGTGCTGGTCATCGGGTCACCATCAGCGTGCCACCAGCCGGACCTGCAGGCTGCCGACGCCGTCGACCTGCGCGCTCAGCGTGTCGCCGGCGACCACCGCGGCCACGCCCTCGGGCGTGCCGGTGAAGATCAGGTCGCCCGGGGCCAGCTCCCACAGCCCGGAGAGCTGCTCGATGACCTCGGGAATGCTCCAGATCAGCTTGCCGATCACGCTGTGCTGGCGCACGGTGTCGTTGACCTTCAGCTCGATGCGCGTGGCGGCGCCGATGTTGCATTGCGCGGCCGGCCGCACCGGGCCGATCGGCGCCGATTCGTCGAAGCCCTTGCCGCTGCACCACGGGCGGCCCTGCTTCTTGGCCTCGCCCTGCAGGTCGCGGCGCGTCATGTCGAGCCCGACGGCATACCCATACACGTGGTCGAGCGCCTGCGCGGCCGGAATGTTGCGCCCGCCCTTGCCGATCGCCACCACCAGCTCGACCTCATGGTGCAGGTCCTTCGTGGCGCTCGGGTAGTGCATCTGCCCGGTCGTTCCCTCGGCCACCGGCAGCACCGCGTCGGCGGGCTTCATGAAGAAGAACGGCGCCTCGCGGCCGCTGTGGCCCATCTCGATCGCATGGTCGACGTAGTTCCGGCCGACGCAGTAGATGCGGCGCACCGGAAAGGTGTCGCCGGGTTGCGCGCCGACGACGGGCACGGAAGGGGTGGCCGGAACCGGCACGACGTGGCTCATGGAAAGCACTCCGCAGAGAGTCAGTGGGGGATGGCGGGATGATGCCACGAGGGCTGAAACCTCACGGCTAAACTGCCCGCATGTTCAAGGCCCGAAGCTTCAAGCATTGCAAGGCGTGCGGATCGCCGATCACCTACAGCGTGCCGCCCGACGACAACCGCGAACGCGCGACCTGCGGCGCCTGCGGTGCCATCCACTACGAGAACCCGCTGAACGTCGTCGGCACGCTGCCGGTGTGGAACGATCAGGTGCTGCTGTGCCGACGCAACATCGAGCCGCGCCACGGCTTCTGGACACTGCCGGCCGGCTTCATGGAGCTCGGCGAGACCACCGCCGCGGGCGCGCTGCGCGAGACCGATGAAGAGGCCGGCGCCCGCATCGAGATGCAGGCCTTGTTCACGCTGCTGAACGTGGTGCGTGTCGGCCAAGTGCACTTCTTCTACCGCGCCCGCCTGCTCGACACCGATTTCGCGCCCGGCCCCGAAACCATCGAGGCCCGCCTGTTCCACGAGAACGAAGTGCCGTGGGACGAGCTCGCGTTCCCGACCGTGCGGGAAACCCTGAGACGATTCTTCGAAGACCGACGCCGGGGTCAATTCGGCTTTCATATGGCCGATATCGATTGACGGCGCACCCTGTCGCCGTTCGAATAGGTCGACGCCAGACTTTCCGATACCGCGACACCGATGACCGATCCCCGTCCCCTGCCCTCCGCCGCTGCCGCCTACCCTCCCGCCGACAAGCCGGCGGAGGCCTCACCGCTGCGGATGCGCGAAGACCTGATCCATCCCGACCCGCTGCTCGACTGCCTGGTCGAGATCTGCCGGCTGAACGGCCAGGCCGCGTCGCGGGCCTCGTTGTCGGCCGGTCTGCCGCTGGGTGACAGCGGCAAGGGCAAGCTGACCATCCAGCTCACCGAGCGGGCCGCGGCACGCGCCGGCATGGCGACCAAGCTGCAGCGCCTGGCGCTGCCGCGCATCGACGCCGCCGCGCTGCCGGCCATCCTGATCCTGAAAGACAACCAGGCCTGCGTGCTGCTGCGCTTCGAAGACGGCGGCAAGGACGGCCGAGTGGCCCGCGTGCTGCTGCCCGAGACCGGCCAGGGCTCGATCGTGCTGCCGCTCGCCGACCTGCAGCAGCGCTACACCGGCGTGGTGCTGTTCGTGCGCCCGCATTTCCGCTTCGATGCCCGCACGCCCGAGGTGCGCGCGGTGCGCCAGCGCCACTGGTTCTGGGGCGCGGTGCTCGAGCAGCGCATCGTCTACCGCGACGTGCTGTGGGCCGCGCTGCTGGTCAACGTGTTCGCGCTGGTGTTTCCGCTGTTCTCGATGAACGTCTACGACCGCGTGGTGCCGAACAACGCGGTCGAGACGCTGTGGGCGTTGTCTATCGGCGTCGTGCTGATCATGTGCGGCGACCTGTTCATGCGGCTGCTGCGCAGCCACTTCGTCGACGAGGCCAGCGCGCGCATCGACGTGCAGATTTCCGCCACGCTGATGGAGAAGGTGCTCGGCATGCGGCTCGAGAACCGGCCCGAATCGGTCGGCTCGTTCGCGTCGAACCTGCGCGGCTTCGAGCAGGTGCGCGACTTCATCGCGTCGGGCACCGTCACCGCGCTGATCGACCTGCCGTTCGCGCTGCTGTTCGTCATCGTGCTGGCCTGGATCTCGCCGTGGCTCGCGGTGCCGGTGGTCACGGCCTTCCTGCTGATCCTGGTGATCGGCTACGTGCTGCAGCACCGGCTGCACGAGCTGTCGCAGACCACCTACCAGGCCTCGGCACAGCGCAACGCGACGCTGATCGAGAGCCTGACCGGCATCGAGACCATCAAGTCGCTGGGCGCCGAGAGCGTCGTGCAGGCCAAGTGGGAGCGCGCCAACGCCTTCCTCGCGGTCACCAACGTGCGCATGCGGGCGCTGTCGTCGGCGGCCAACTACGGCACCAACTGGCTGTCGCAGGGCGTCACGGTCGCGATCGTGATCGTCGGCGTGTACCTGATCAGCCAGCGCGAGCTGACGATGGGCGCGCTGGTGGCGTCGTCGATGCTCGCATCGCGCGCACTGCAGCCGGCCGGGCAGATCGTCGGGCTGCTGATGCAGTACCAGGGCGCCCGCACCGCGATGGAGTCGCTCGACAAGATCATGGAGAAGCCGGTCGAGCGGCCGCCCGGCGCGAACTTCGTGCAGCGCGCGCAGCTGCGCGGCGACATCGAGTTCCGCAACGTCAAGTTCGCCTACCCCGGCCGGCAGGATGCCGCGCTGGACGGCCTCAGCTTCAAGATCCAGGCCGGCGAGCGGGTCGCGCTGATCGGGCGGGTCGGCTCCGGCAAGTCGACCATCGAGCGGCTGATCATGGGCCTGTACCAGCCGACCGACGGCGCGGTGCTGCTCGACGGCATCGACCTGCGCCAGCTCGACCCGGCCGACGTGCGCCGCAACCTGGGCTACGTGTCGCAGGACGTGACGCTGTTCTACGGCAGCCTGCGCGACAACATCACCTTCGGGCTGCCGTATGCCGACGATTCGGCCATCGTCGCGGCGGCCGAGCTGGCCGGCATGAGCAGCTTCATCGACCGCCACCCGCGCGGCTTCGACATGACGGTCGGCGAACGCGGCGAATCGCTCTCGGGCGGGCAGCGCCAGGGCATCGGCCTGGCGCGCGCGGTGCTGCACAACGCGCCGATCCTGCTGCTCGACGAGCCGACCAGCGCGATGGATTTCTCCACCGAGGCGCAGATCACGCACAACATCGGCAACTTCGCGCAGAACAAGACGGTGGTGCTGGTGACGCACCGCACCTCGCTGCTCGCGATGGTGACGCGCGTGATCGTGATCGACGGCGGCAAGATCGTCGCCGACGGCCCGCGCGACCGGATCATGGAAGCGCTGCAGAGCGGCCGCATCGCGAGGGCCGCATGAGCGCGCGGCACGAAGGCGGCCTGAACCGCGTCCTGATCAAGATCGGCCTGGCCGTGATGTGGGTGCTGGAGCGCATCCGCCTGCTGCTCGACCCGATCACGCGGCGCCTGCTCGGCCCGGCGGTCACGCCCGACAACGCCGGCGATGCCGGTTTCCGCAGCTTCGAGGCCGAAGCCGACCAGGTGATGTCGCGCAGCGGCACCCACCATGCGCAGTCCATCGTGCGCGCGGCGTTGCTGATCGTCGTGCTGCTGATCGGCTGGGCCGCGCTGGCGCATGTCGACGAGGTGACCAAGGGCGACGGCAAGGTGATCCCGTCGCGCCAGTTGCAGGTGGTGCAGTCGCTCGATGGCGGCGTGGTCTCGGAGATCCTGGTGCGCGAAGGCCAGGTCGTCGAGGCCGGCCAGCTGCTGCTGAAGATCGACGAGACCCGCGCGACCTCGGGCGTGCGTGAGAGCAATGCCACCGGCCTCGCGCTGAAGGCCCGCCAGGCGCGGCTGCAGGCGCTGGCCGACGGCTCGGTGTTCACGCCGCCCGTGTCGGCCGACCCGGACGAGCAGCGCATCCTGCTCGGCGAGCGGCAACTCTATGAAGCCAAGCGCTCCGAGCTGGAGACGCTGCTGTCGATCAACAGCCAGCAGTTGCAGCAGCGCCAGCAGGAGCTGACCGAGATGCGCGCCCGCAAGGCCTCGGCCGACCGGGGGCTCGAGTTCGGCCAGCAGGAGCTCGCGAAGACGCGGCCGCTGCTGGCCAGCGGCGCGGTGTCGGAGGTCGACATCCTGCGGCTCGAACGCGAGGTGGCGCGCTCGCGCGGCGACTCCGAGCAGTCGGCAGCGCAGATCGCCCGGGTGCAGGCGGCCATCGGCGAGGCGCAGCGCAAGAGCCAGGAGACCGAGATCGGCTTCCGCAACGAGGCACGCAAGGAGCTGGCCGAGGTGGCCGGCAAGCTGAATGCGTTGAACGAAGGCGCGGTGGCACTGACCGACAAGGTCACGAAATCGCAGGTCAAGTCGCCGGTGCGCGGCCGGGTGCAGCGGCTGCTGGCCAACACCGTGGGCGGCGTGGTCCAGCCGGGCAAGGACATCGTCGAGATCGTGCCGCTGGACGACCAGTTGGTGCTCGAAGCGCGCATGGCGCCGAAAGACATCGCCTTCATCCGCCCTGGCCAGCAGGCCACCGTCAAGTTCACCGCCTACGATTTCTCGATCTACGGCGGCCTGGATGCTGAGGTCGAGAACATCAGCCCCGACACCATCACCGACGAGCGCGGCAACGCGTTCTACCTGGTGCGGGTGCGCACCACGCGCTCCAACTTCAGCGAGAAGATGCCCATCATCCCGGGCATGACGGCCGAGGTGAACGTGCTGACCGGCCAGAAGACCGTGCTCGCCTACGTGCTGAAGCCGGTGCTGAAGATCAAGGCGAACGCGCTGCGCGAACGCTGACAAAGGTTTCTCAAGTTTTCATCCCTCGGGTCGAAAACCCGATCAGCTGGGAGTTTCGAACTCGCCCGAAACCCTTTGAACGGGGCCGAACAACCCAAGCTTATTGCCCCACAAAGGGCCAGTTTCGGTGATTCAGGTCACGAACCGAGGCGGTAGATTCATCCATAAGCGCTGGGTTTCTGGATATCCTGACTGGTAAGTTCTGGCCAGTTTTGTGTCCGAGGAAATCCCATGCCCACCATCGTCCAAACCCAACACGGCAAGGTGACTGCACTGTGGGGTGCCGCCTTGATCCGCACGCCCGACGGCCACGTCCGGGCGCTGCAGGTGGGCGATGTCGTCGAAAAGGGCGACGTGATCCTGACGACGCAAGACGGCATCGTGCGGCTCGACGACCTCGACGCACCGACGATGGCCGCGGCACCGAAGATTCCGGAACCGGTCGACACCGACATCGATCGCGTGATCGCCGAGTTGAACCAGCCCGATTCGCTGACGGCCCCGGCCGCCGGCCTGACCGGCGGTGGCGGTGGCGGCTTGACCCCCGGCCTGCGCGTCGACCGGATCTCCGAAGCCACGACCAGCGACAGCCTGGGCTTCAGCGACACCGCGGCACCGGCCGCAACCACGCCTCCCATCGTCTCGACGAGTGCCAACGGCGCTGAAGCGGCCGCCGCGCCGGCACCTGTTGCAGCCCCTGCACCCGCCCCGGCCCCTGCACCCGCTCCGGCACCAGGACCCGCTCCTGCACCCGCCCCCGGTCCAGCCCCTGCCCCCGCGCCGGCACCCGATCAGGCGCCGGTCGGCCGGGCCGACACCATCAATGCGGTGGAAGACACGCGGGTCACCTTCGACCCGCGCGCCAACGACACCGACGGCGATTCGCCGTCGCTGGCCATCGTCTCGGTCGGCGGCCAGCCGATCGCGGTCGGCACGCCGGTCGTGCTGCCCCAGGGCACCGTGACGCTGAACCCGGATGGCACGCTGAGCTTCACGCCGGCGCACGATTTCAATGGCTCGCTGAACGTGCCGTACACCGTCAGCGACGGCAGCCTGCAGTCATCGTCGAGCCTGACGATCAACGTGGCGGCGGTCAACGACGCCCCGGTCGCCGCGAATGACAGCGTGTCGAGCGCGATCAACCTGCCGGTCACCATCCCGGTGCTGGCCAACGACACCGACGTCGACGGCGACACGCTGAGCGTCAGCAACCCGGTGCTGGGCAACCCGGCACTCGGCAGCGTGGCGGTCAACGGCAACGGCGAACTGGCGTTCACGCCCGCCACCAATGTCAGCGGCCCCGTCACCATCACCTACACCGTGTCCGACCCGTCGGGCGCAACAGCCAGCGCCACCGTCACTGTCAACGTCGGCGCGAACACGCCGCCGAGCGGCACCGACGGCGCGCACACGCAGAACGAAGACAGCGCGTACAGCCTGCAGGCGAGCGACTTCGGCTTCAGCGACCCGGACGCCGGCCAAGCCTTCGCCGGCGTGCGCATCGACGCGCTGCCGGCCGCCGGCAGCTTGCTGCTCAACGGCGCGTCGGTGACGGCCGGCACCGTCGTCTCGGCCGCGGACATCGCCGCCGGCCACCTGGTGTTCACGCCGGCCGCCGATGGCAACGGCAGCGGCTACGCCAGCATCAGCTTCAGCGTGCAGGACAGTGCTAGCGCCTTCGACGCCACGCCGAACAATTTCAGCTTCAACGTCACGCCGGTCAACGATGCGCCGCGGGCGCAGGGCGACGCGGTCTCGGCCACCGAAGACACGCCGGTCACCTTCGACCCGCGTGCCAACGACACCGATGTCGACAGCCCGGCCCTCGCGATCACCCAGGTGGCCGGCCAGCCGATCGCGGTCGGCACGCCGGTGAGCCTGCCCGAAGGCAGCGTGTCGCTGAACCCGGACGGCACCCTCACCTTCACGCCCGCGCCCGATTTCAACGGCCCGGTCAGCATTCCGTACACCGTCAGCGACGGCACGACGCCGGCCACATCGACCATCACCGTGCAGGTCGCGGCGACGCCCGATGCGCCGGTGATCACCGGGCCGCTGGCCGGCAGCGTCACCGAAGACCTGGTGCCGGGCAGCACCGGCAAGCTGAACATCACCGATCCGGACGGCCCCGCCGAATCCGCCTTCGTCGCGCAAACCGGAACGACCGGCAGCTACGGCAGCTTCACGCTCGCGAGCGACGGCACCTGGGCCTACACGCTCGACAACGCGGCACCGAACGTGCAGGCGCTGGCGGCCGGCAGCAGCGTCACCGAGAGCTTCACCGTCACCACGGCCGACGGCAGCAGCCGCAGCGTCGTGATCACCGTCAACGGCAGCAACGATGCGCCGGTGGCCGTGAGCGACACCGGCCATGCCACCGAAGACAGCCCGCTGGTGGGCAACGTGCTCGCGAACGACAGCGACGTCGACGCCGGCAGCAGCCTGTCGGTGACGCAGTTCAGCGTCGGCGGCAACACCTACACGGCGGGCCAGGCCGCGACCATCGCCAACGTCGGCACGCTGCTGATCGCGACCGACGGCGGCTACATCTTTGCGCCGCTGCCGAACTACAACGGCGCGGTGCCGGCCGTCATCTACACCGTGAGCGACGGCAGCGCGAGCTCGAGCGCCTCGCTCAGCCTCACCGTGAGCGCGGTGAACGATGCGCCGGTGGGCGTCAACGACAGCCTGAGCGTCGGCGAAGACAGCACCGCCAGCGGCAACGTGCTGGCCAACGACACCGACGTCGACCACGACGCGCTGTCGGTGACGCAGTTCAGCTTCAACGGCAACACCTACGCGGCCGGGCTGACGGCGGTCGATCCGGCCACCGGCTCGCTGCGTATCAATGCCGACGGCAGCTACAGCTTCACGCCCAACCCCGACTACCACGGCGCCGTGCCGGTCGTCACCTACACGCTGAGCGACGGCACGACCACCTCGACCGCACAGCTCACGCTGACGATCACGCCGGTGAACGACGCGCCGGTGGCGGTCGACGACGTGGCCTCGACCGCGATCAACAGCGCGGTGACGATCGACGTGCTGGCCAATGACCGCGACATCGACGGCGACACGCTGACCGTCAGCAACCCGGTGCTGGCCAACCCGGCCCAGGGCACGGTGTCGGTCGACGCGAGCGGCCACGTGGTCTTCACGCCGGCCACCAATTTCAGCGGCGCGGTGCAGATCCAGTACACCGTGACCGACCCGAGCGGCGCGAGCGCCACGGCGAACGTCACCGTGAACGTCGGCACCAACACGCCGCCGACCGGTGCGGACGTGACCCGCACGCTGGCGGAGGACAGCAGCTACACGGTGCAATCGGGCGACTTCGGCTTTGCCGATGCGGATGCCGGGCAGACGCTCGTGAACGTTCGCATCGACACGACGCCGGCCGCCGGCACGCTGCTGCTCAACGGCGTGGCCGTGGCGGCGGGCCAGATCATCTCGGTGGCCGAGATCAACGCCGGGCACCTGGTGTACGCGCCGGCTGCCAATGGCAACGGCGCGCCGTACGCGTCGTTCAGCTTCAGCGTGCAGGACGGCGCGGGCGCCTTCGATGCGGCACCGAACACGCTGAGCCTGAACGTGACGCCGGTGGCCGATGCGGCCGTGATCACCCCGGGCTCGGGCGCGGTCACCGAAGACACGGCGGTCGACGTGGGCGGACAGCTCAAGACGGGCGGCACGCTGGCGATCGCCGATCCGGATGCGGGCGAGGCGGCGTTCCAGCCGCAGGCTGCCACGGCGGGGACCTACGGCACCTTCACGCTGGGCGCAAATGGGGTGTGGGTCTATGCGGCGGCGAACAACAACGCGGCGATCCAGGCATTGCCCGCGGGGCAATCGCTGACCGAGACCTTCACGGTGAAGAGCGTCGACGGCACCTCGTCGACCGTCACCGTCACCATCCACGGCACCAACGATGTCGCGGTGATCAGCGGCGCCACGTCGGGCTCGGTCACGGAAGACACGAGCGTCAACGGCTCCGGCAGTCTCACCACAGGCGGCACCCTCGCCGTCACCGATGTCGATACCGGTGAAGCGGCCTTCCAGCCGCAAGCCTCCACGGTGGGTACCTACGGTTCGTTCACCCTTGCCGCCAACGGCACGTGGACTTATGCCGCGGCCAACAACAACACCGCGATCCAGGCGCTCGGCGCCGGTCAATCGCTGACCGAGACCTTCACCGTCAAGAGCGCTGACGGCACGTCGTCGAGCGTCACCGTCACCATCAATGGAACGAACGATGTCGCCGTGATCGGCGGTACCGCGTCCGGCGCCGTGACCGAAGACACGGGCGTCACCGCTGGCAACCTGACGACCGGCGGCACGCTCTCGGTCGCCGACGTCGACACCGGCGAAGCAGCCTTCCAGCCGCAGGCCTCCACTGCCGGCACCTATGGCACGTTCACGCTCGGCACCAACGGTGCCTGGACCTACACGGCCGCCAACAGCAATGCGGCCGTCCAGGCCCTGCCCGCTGGTCAATCACTCACCGAGACCTTCACGGTCAAGAGCGTGGATGGCACGTCGTCGACGGTCACCGTCACGATCCATGGCACCAACGATGTCGCCGTGATTTCCGGAGCGACCGCTGGCAGCGTCACGGAAGACACCGGCGTCACCGGTGGCAACCTGACCACCGGCGGCACGCTCTCGGTGACCGACGTCGACACTGGGGAAGCGGCATTCCAGCCGCAAGCCTCGACAGCAGGCACCTACGGCTCGTTCACGCTCGCCTCCAATGGCACGTGGACCTACGCCGCGGCCAACAACAACGCGACCATCCAAGCACTGGGTGCCGGTCAATCGCTGACCGAGACCTTCACGGTCAAGAGCGTTGACGGCACCTCATCGACCGTCACCGTCACGATCAACGGCACCAATGACACCGCCGTGATCGGCGGCACTTCGACCGGCAACGCCACGGAAGACAGTGCCGTCAACGGCGCCGGCAACCTGACGACCGGCGGCACGCTGAACGTCTCCGATGTCGACACCGGCGAAGCGGCGTTCCAGCCGCAGGCCTCGACGGCCGGCACCTATGGCTCATTCACACTCGGCACCAATGGCGCCTGGAGCTATACCGCAGCCAACGGCAACGCGGCCGTCCAGGCACTGCCGGCTGGCCAGTCGCTGACGGAGACCTTCACCGTCAAGAGCGTCGACGGCACGTCGTCGAGCGTCACCGTCACCATCCATGGCACCAACGATGTCGCCGTGATTTCCGGCGCCACTTCGGGCGCTGTCACGGAAGACACGGCTGTCAACGGTTCGGGCAACCTCACGACGGGCGGCACGCTGAGCGTCGCCGACATCGACACGGGCGAAGCAGCCTTCCAGCCGCAAGGTTCCACCGCCGGCACGTATGGCAGCTTCACCCTCGCCTCCAACGGCACGTGGACCTACGCCGCGGCGAACAACAACCCGACCATCCAGGCCCTGGGTGCCGGCCAGTCCCTGACCGAGACCTTCACGGTCAAGAGCGTCGATGCCACATCGTCGTCGGTCACTGTCACGATCCACGGCACCAACGATGTCGCGGTGATTTCCGGCGCGACCGCTGGCAGCGTCAAGGAAGACACGGGTGTCGCCGGCGGCAACCTGTCGACGGGCGGCACGCTCTCGGTCACCGATGTCGACACCGGCGAAGCGGCCTTTCAGCCACAAGCCTCGACGGCCGGCTCCTACGGCAGCTTCACGCTCGCATCCAACGGCGCGTGGACCTATGCAGCAGCGAACAACAACGCGACCATCCAGGCGCTCGGCGCGGGTCAGTCACTGACCGAGACCTTCACCGTCAAGAGCGTCGACGGCACCTCGTCGACCGTCACCGTCACGATCAACGGCACCAACGACGTGGCCGTGATCAGCGGCGCCAACTCCGGCGCCGTCACGGAAGACACTGCCGTCAACGGTGCAGGCAACCTGACGACCGGCGGCACGCTGAGCGTCGCAGATGTCGACACCGGCGAAGCGGCGTTCCAGGCGCAAGCCTCGACCGCTGGCAGCTACGGAACCTTCGCGCTCGGCTCGAACGGCGCGTGGACCTACACGGCGTCCAACGGCAACGCGGCCGTGCAGGCACTGCCTGCAGGCCAGTCGCTGACGGAGACCTTCACGGTCAAGAGCGTCGATGGCACCTCGTCGTCGGTCACCGTCACGATCCACGGCACCAATGATGTCGCCGTGATCTCCGGCGCGACCGCTGGCAGCGTCACCGAAGACACCGGCGTCACCGGCGGCAACCTGTCGACAGGCGGCACGCTCTCGGTGACCGATGTCGACACCGGCGAAGCGGCCTTCCAGCCGCAAGCTTCGACGGCCGGCACGTACGGCTCCTTCACGCTCGGCTCGAACGGCGCGTGGACCTACACGGCCTCGAACAGCAACGCTGTGATCCAGGCGCTGCCTGTTGGCCAGTCGCTCACCGAGACGTTCACCGTCAAGAGCGCCGATGGCACCTCGTCGGCCGTCACGGTCACCATCCATGGCACGAACGACGTTGCCGTGATCTCCGGCATCACGTCCGGCTCGGTCACGGAAGACACGGCCGTCAACGGCGCTGGCAGCCTGACCACCGGGGGGGCGCTCAGCGTCACCGACGTCGACACCGGCGAAGCGGCATTTCAGGCGCAAGCTTCCACCGCCGGTACCTATGGCAGCTTCACGCTGGCTTCCAACGGCACGTGGACCTACGCCGCGGCGAACAACAACCCGACCATCCAGGCGCTGGGCGCCGGTCAATCGTTGACGGAAACGTTCACGGTCAAGAGCGTCGACGGCACCTCGTCGAGCGTCACCGTCACGATCAACGGCACCAATGACACCGCCGTGATCGGCGGCGCCTCGACCGGCAGCGTCACGGAAGACAGTGCCGTCAATGGCGCCGGCAACCTGACGACGGGCGGCACGCTGACCGTCTCCGACGTGGACACCGGCGAAGCGACCTTCCAGCCGCAGGCCTCGACGGCCGGCACCTACGGCACGTTCACGCTGGGCACCAACGGTGCCTGGACCTACACGGCGGCCAACAGCAACGCGGCTCTCCAGGCCCTGCCGGCTGGCCAGTCGTTGACGGAAACCTTCACCGTCAAGAGCGCCGACGGCACCTCGTCGAGCGTCACCGTCACCATCCATGGCACCAACGACGTCGCGGTGATCTCGGGCGCGACCTCGGGCGCCGTCACGGAAGACACGGGCGTCACTGGCGGCAACCTGACGACGGGTGGCACCCTCGCGGTCGCCGATGTCGACACGGGTGAAGCGGCTTTCTCGCCGCAAGCCTCCACCGCCGGCACCTACGGCTCGTTCACGCTCGGCACCAACGGTGTCTGGACATACACGGCCGCAAACAGCAACGCGGCGATCCAGGCACTGCCGGCCGGTCAGTCACTCACCGAGACCTTCACGGTCAAGAGCATCGATGGCACCTCGTCGACGGTCACCGTCACGATCCATGGCACCAACGATGTCGCCGTGATTTCCGGCGCGACCGCTGGCAGCGTCACGGAAGACACGGGGGTCGCCGGCGGCAACCTGTCGACGGGTGGCACGCTCACCGTCACCGATATCGATGCCGGTGAGGCGGCCTTCCAACCGCAAGCCTCCACCGCGGGCACCTACGGCTCCTTCACGCTCGCATCCAACGGCGTGTGGACCTATGCAGCAGCGAACAACAACGCGACCATCCAGGCGCTCGGCGCGGGTCAGTCGCTGACCGAGACCTTCACCGTCAAGAGCGCTGATGGCACTTCATCGACAGTCACGGTCACGATCAACGGCACCAACGATGTCGCCGTCATCAGCGGTGCCAACTCCGGCGCCGTCACGGAAGACACCGCTGTCAATGGCTCGGGCAACCTGACGACCGGCGGCACGTTGAGCGTCGCCGATGTCGACACCGGCGAAGCGGCCTTCCAGGCGCAAGCCTCGACCGCTGGCACCTACGGAACCTTCGCGCTCGGCTCGAACGGCGCGTGGACCTACACGGCGTCCAACGGCAACGCGGCCGTCCAGGCACTGCCTGCGGGCCAGTCGCTGACGGAGACCTTCACGGTCAAGAGCGTCGACGGCACCTCGTCGACCGTCACCGTCACCATCCATGGCACCAACGACGTCGCTGTGATCAGCGGCGCCACGTCGGGCTCGATCACGGAAGACACGGCCGTCAATGGCGCCGGCAACCTGGCGACGGGTGGCACGTTGGCGGTCGCCGATGTCGACACTGGGGAAGCGTCCTTCCAGCCGCAAGCGTCCACCGCCGGCACCTACGGTTCGTTCACGCTGGCTTCCAACGGCACGTGGACCTATGCCGCGGCCAACAACAACGCGACCATCCAGGCACTGGGCGCTGGTCAATCGCTGACCGAGACCTTCACGGTCAAGAGCGTCGACGGCACCTCGTCGAGCGTCACCGTCACGATCAACGGAACGAACGATGTCGCCGTGATCGGTGGCACCGCGTCCGGCTCCGTGACCGAAGACACAGGCGTCACCGGTGGCAACCTGACGACAGGCGGCACGCTCTCGGTCGCCGATGTCGACACCGGCGAAGCGGCATTCCAGCCGCAGGCATCTACAGCAGGCACCTACGGCAGCTTCACGCTCGGCTCGAACGGCGTGTGGACTTACACGGCTTCGAACAACAGCGGCGCTGTCCAGGCACTGCCCGCCGGCCAGTCGCTCACCGAAACCTTCACCGTCAAGACCATTGACGGCACGTCGTCGAGCGTGACGGTCACCATCCATGGCACCAACGACGTCGCCGTGATCTCCGGCGCGACCGCTGGCAGCGTCACCGAAGACACCGGTGTCACCGGCGGCAACCTGTCGACAGGCGGCACGCTCTCCGTGACCGACGTCGACACCGGCGAAGCGGCCTTTCAGCCGCAAGCTTCGACGGCCGGCACATACGGCTCCTTCACGCTCGGCTCGAACGGCGCGTGGACCTACACCGCCTCCAACGGCAATGCCGCGATCCAGGCACTGCCGGCCGGCCAGTCGCTGACCGAGACCTTCACGGTGAAGAGCGTCGATGGCACCTCGTCGACGGTCACCGTCACGATCCACGGCACCAACGATGTCGCCGTGATTTCCGGCACGACCGCTGGCAGTGTCACGGAAGACACGGGTATCGCCGGCGGCAACCTGTCGACGGGCGGCACGCTCAGCGTCACCGACGTCGACACCGGCGAAGCAGCCTTCCAGCCGCAAGCCTCGACCGCCGGCACCTACGGCTCCTTCACGCTGGCCGCCAATGGCGCGTGGGCCTACGCCGCGGCCAACAACAACGCGACCATCCAAGCACTGGCCGCTGGTCAATCGCTGACCGAGACCTTCACGGTCAAGAGCATCGATGGCACCCTGTCGACCGTCACGGTCACGATCAACGGCACCAACGACGCCGCTGTGATCTCTGGCGCGACCTCTGGCAGCGTCACGGAAGACACCGGCGTCACGGGCGGCAACCTGACGACCGGCGGCACGCTGGCCGTCACCGACGTCGACACCGGCGAGGCGGCCTTCCAGCCGCAGGCCTCCACTGCCGGCACCTATGGCACGTTCACCTTGGGCGTCAATGGCGCCTGGACCTACGCCGCAGCGAACAACAACGCCACGATCCAGGCACTGGGTGCCGGTCAATCACTGACCGAGACCTTCACCGTCAAGAGCGCCGACGGCACCTCGTCGAGCGTCACCGTCACGATCAACGGCACCAACGACGTCGCGGTGATCAGCGGCGCCAACTCGGGCTCGGTCACGGAAGACACCTCCGTCAACGGCGCCGGCAACCTGACGACCGGTGGCACGCTGAACGTCGCCGATGTCGACACCGGCGAAGCGGCCTTCCAGCCGCAAGCCTCGACCGCTGGCAGCTACGGCACGTTCACGCTCGGCTCGAACGGCGCGTGGACTTACACGGCGTCCAACAGCAACGCGGCCGTCCAGGCACTGCCTGCAGGCCAGTCGCTGACGGAAACCTTCACTGTCAAGAGCGCTGATGGCACCTCGTCGACTGTCACGGTCACGATCAACGGCACCAATGACGTGGCCGTCATCAGCGGCGCCACGTCCGGCTCGATCACCGAAGACACGGCCGTCAACGGCGCCGGCAACCTCAGCACCGGTGGCACGCTGAGCGTCGTCGATGTCGACACCGGCGAAGCGGCCTTCCAGCCGCAAGCGTCCACTGCTGGCACCTACGGCTCCTTCACACTCGGCGCGAACGGCGCGTGGGCCTACGCCGCCTCCAACGGCAATGCCGCGATCCAGGCACTGCCGGCCGGTCAGTCACTCACCGAGACCTTCACGGTCAAGAGCGTCGATGGCACGTCGTCGACGGTCACCGTCACGATCCATGGCACCAATGATGTCGCCGTGATATCCGGCGCGACCGCTGGCAGCGTCACGGAAGACACGGGGGTCACCGGCGGCAACCTGTCGACGGGCGGCACACTCTCGGTCACCGATGTCGACACCGGCGAAGCGGCCTTCCAGGCGCAAGCCTCGACCGCTGGCACCTACGGAACCTTCGCGCTCGGCTCGAACGGCGCGTGGACTTACACGGCCTCCAACGGCAACGCGGCCATCCAGGCGCTGCCTGCAGGCCAGTCGCTGACGGAGACCTTCACCGTCAAGAGCGTCGATGGCACACCGTCGACGGTCACGGTCACCATCAACGGCACCAATGATGTCGCCGTGATCAGCGGCGCCACGTCCGGCTCCGTGACGGAAGACACCGCCGTCAATGGCAGCGGCAACCTGGCCACGGGCGGCACGCTGGTCGTGACCGATGTCGACGCGGGCGAAACGGGCTTCCAGCCGCAGGCCTCGACGGCCGGCACCTACGGTTCGTTCACGCTGGCCACCAATGGCACGTGGACCTACGCTGCTGYCAACAACAACGCCACGATCCAGGCGCTGGGCGCTGGTCAATCGCTGACCGAAACGTTCACCGTCAAGAGCGTCGATGGCACCTCGTCGACTGTCACCGTCACGATCAACGGCACCAACGACGTCGCGGTGATTTCCGGCGCCACGTCCGGCGCGGTCACGGAAGACACAGCCGTCAACGGATCGGGCAACCTGACGACCGGCGGCACGCTGGCCGTCACCGATGTGGACACCGGCGAAGCGACCTTCCTGCCCCAGGCCTCGACTGCAGGCACCTACGGCACGTTCACCTTGGGCGCCAGTGGCGCCTGGACCTACGCCGCAGCCAACAACAACACCACCATCCAGGCGCTCGGCGCGGGTCAATCGCTGACCGAGACCTTCACCGTCAAGAGCGCTGATGGCACTTCGTCAACCGTCACCGTCACCATCAACGGTACCAATGACGTGGCGGTCATCAGCGGCGCCAACTCTGGCGCCATCACCGAAGACAGCGGAGTCGCAAACGGCAACCTGAGCACCGGCGGCACGCTGAACGTCACCGATGTCGACACCGGCGAGGCAGCCTTCCAGCCGCAAGCCTCGACCGCCGGCACCTACGGAACCTTTGCGCTCGGCTCGAACGGCGCGTGGACTTACACGGCCTCCAACGGCAACACGGCCGTCCAGGCACTGCCTGCCGGCCAGTCGCTGACGGAGACCTTCACCGTCAAGAGCGTCGACGGCACCTCGTCGAGCGTCACCGTCACCATCCACGGCACCAACGATGTCGCCGTGATTTCCGGCGCCACTTCGGGCGCCGTCACGGAAGACACGAGCGTCAACGGCTCCGGCAACCTCACCACAGGCGGCGCCCTCGCCGTCACCGACGTCGACACGGGCGAAGCGGCCTTCCAGCCGCAGGCTTCGACCGCTGGCACCTACGGCTCCTTCACGCTGGCCACCAATGGCACGTGGACCTACGGCGCAGCCAACAACAACGCCACGATCCAGGCACTGGGTGCCGGTCAATCGCTGACCGAGACCTTCACGGTCAAGAGCATCGATGGCACCCCGTCGACCGTCACGGTCACGATCAACGGCACCAACGATGCAGCCGTGATCGGTGGCACCTCGACGAGCAGCGTCGCGGAAGACACGGCGGTCAATGGTTCGGGCAACCTGACCACCGGCGGCACGCTCACGGTTTCCGACGTCGACACCGGCGAGGCGGCTTTCCAGCCGCAGGCCTCGACCGCCGGAACCTACGGAACCTTCGCACTTGGCTCGAACGGTGCCTGGACTTACGCAGCATCGAACAACAACGCCTCGATTCAAGCGCTGGGCGCTGGCCAATCGCTGAGTGAGACCTTCACGGTCAAGAGCGTCGACGGCACCTCGTCGACGGTCACCGTCACCATCCACGGCACTAACGATGTCGCAGTGATCAGCGGCGCCACATCGGGCTCCGTGACCGAAGACACCGCCATCAATGGCAGCGGCAACCTGACGACGGGCGGCACGCTGATCGTTGCCGACGTCGACACCGGTGAAGCGGCCTTCCAACCGCAGGCCTCGACTGCTGGCACGTACGGCTCCTTCACGCTCGCTTCCAACGGCACCTGGACCTACGCAGCTGCAAACAACAACCCGACCATCCAGGCGCTGGGCACTGGCCAATCGCTGACCGAGACCTTCACGGTCAAGAGCGTCGACGGCACCTCGTCGACGGTCACGGTCACGATCAACGGCACCAACGACGCCGCCGTGATCGGTGGCACGTCGACTGGCAGCGTCAACGAAGACACGGCCGTCAACGGCGCTGGCAACCTGACGACCGGCGGCGCGCTGAACGTCACCGACGTCGACACCGGCGAAGCGACCTTCCAGCCCCAGACCTCGACCGTCGGCACCTACGGCAGCTTCACGCTCGGTGCCAGCGGCGCCTGGACGTACACCGCGAGCAACAGCAACCCGACGATCCAGGCCTTGCCTGCCGGGCAATCGCTCACCGAGACTTTCACGGTCAAGAGCGCTGATGGCACCCCGTCGACCGTCACCGTCACCATCCACGGTACCAACGATGTCGCGGTGATCTCTGGTGCGACTTCTGGCAGCGTCACGGAAGACACCACCGTCACCAGCGGCAACCTGACGACGGGCGGCACGCTCTCGGTTGCCGATGTCGACACCGGCGAAGCAGCCTTCCAGCCGCAAGCCTCCACTGCTGGCACCTACGGTTCGTTCACGCTGGCCTCCAACGGCACGTGGACTTACGCCACCGCCAACAACAACGCGACCATCCAGGCACTGGGCGCCGGTCAGTCGCTGACCGAGACCTTCACCGTCAAGAGCATCGATGGCACCCCGTCGACCGTCACCGTCACGATCAACGGCACCAACGATGTCGCCGTCATCAGCGGCGCCAACTCCAGCGCCGTCACGGAAGACACCGCCGTCAATAGCTCGGGCAACCTGACGACAGGCGGCACGCTGAGCGTCGCCGATGTCGACACCGGCGAAGCGGCCTTCCAGCCGCAAGCCGCGACCGCCGGCACCTACGGTTCGTTCACGCTCGCCTCCAACGGCACGTGGACCTACGCCGCGGCCAACAACAACGCGACCATCCAGGCACTGGGCGCTGGTCAATCGCTGACCGAGACCTTCACGGTCAAGAGCATCGACGGCACCTCGTCGACGGTCACCGTCACCATCAACGGTACCAATGACACCGCCGTGATCGGCGGCACCTCGACCGGCAGCGTCACGGAAGACAGTGCCGTCAACGGCGCCGGCAACCTGACGACGGGCGGCACGCTGACCGTCTCCGACGTGGACACCGGCCAGGCGACCTTCCAGCCGCAGGCCTCGACGGCCGGCACCTATGGCTCGTTCACGCTCGGCGCCAATGGCGCCTGGAGTTACACGGCCGTCAACGGCAATGCGGCCATCCAGGCCCTGCCCGCTGGCCAATCGCTCACCGAGACCTTCACGGTCAAGAGCGTCGACGGCACCTCGTCGACCGTCACCGTCACGATCCACGGCACCAACGACGTCGCCGTGATCTCCGGCGCGACCGCCGGCAGCGTCACCGAAGACACCGGTGTCAGCGGCGGCAACCTGTCGACAGGCGGCACGCTCTCGGTGACCGACGTCGACACCGGGGAAGCGGCCTTCCAGCCGCAAACCGCCACCGCTGGCGCTTACGGCTCCTTCACGCTCGGCTCGAACGGTGCGTGGACGTACACCGCCTCCAACGGCAGCGCAACCGTCCAGGCGCTGCCTGCAGGCCAGTCGCTCACCGAGACCTTCACGGTCAAGAGCGTGGATGGCACGTCGTCGACGGTCACCGTCACGATCCACGGCACCAACGATGTCGCAGTGATCTCCGGCGCAACGTCTGGCTCGGTCACGGAAGACGCGGCCGTCAATGGCGCGGGCGACCTCACCGCCGGCGGCACGTTGGCCGTCACCGACGTCGACACCGGCGAAGCAGCCTTCCAGCCGCAGGCTTCGACTGCCGGCACGTACGGCTCCTTCACGCTCGCCTCCAATGGCGCGTGGACGTATGCAGCGGCGAACAACAACGCTTCGATCCAGGCACTGGGTGCCGGTCAATCGTTGACCGAGACCTTCACCGTCAAGAGCGTCGACGGCACCTCGTCGACGGTCACGGTCACCATCAACGGCACCAACGATGCAGCCGTCATTGGCGGCACGTCGACCAGCAGCGTCACGGAAGACACCGCCGTCAACGGAGCCGGTAACCTGACCACCGGCGGCACACTCACGGTTTCGGATGTCGACACCGGCGAGGCGACCTTCCAGGCGCAAGCCTCGACCGCCGGCAGCTACGGCACGTTCACGCTCGGCACGAACGGTGTCTGGACCTACACGGCCGCGAACAGCAATGCGGCTGTGCAGGCACTGCCTGCAGGCCAGTCGCTGACGGAGACCTTCACGGTCAAGAGCGTCGACGGCACGTCGTCGTCGGTCACCGTCACCATCCATGGCACCAACGACGTCGCTGTGATCAGCGGCGCCACGTCGGGCTCCGTGACCGAAGACACGGCCGTCAATGGCGCCGGCAACCTGACGACCGGCGGCACGCTGAACGTGTCCGATGTCGACACGGGTGAAGCGGCCTTCCAACCGCAAGCTTCCACCGCCGGCACCTACGGCTCGTTCACGCTCGCCTCCAACGGCGCGTGGACCTACGCCGCGGCGAACGGCAACTCGACCGTCCAGGCCCTGGGCGCAGGTCAGTCGCTGACCGAGACCTTCACGGTCAAGAGCGCCGATGGCACCTCGTCGACCGTCACGGTCACGATCAACGGCACCAACGATGCAGCCGTGATTGGTGGCACCTCGACCAGCAGCATCAAGGAAGACACCGCCGTCAACGGCTCGGGCAACCTGAGCACCGGTGGCACGCTCACGGTTTCCGATGTCGACACCGGTGAGGCCTCTTTCCAGCCGCAAGCCTCGACCGCCGGCACGTATGGCTCCTTCACGCTGGCCGCCAACGGCACGTGGACATACGCCGCGGCCAACAACAACACCGCGATCCAGGCACTGGGCACCGGTCAATCGCTGACTGAGACTTTCACCGTCAAGAGCGCGGATGGCACGCCGTCGAGCGTCACGGTCACCATCAACGGCACCAATGACGTGGCCGTGATCAGCGGCGCCAACTCCGGCTCCGTCACGGAAGACGCGGCCGTCAACGGTGCCGGCAACCTGGCCACCGGCGGCACCCTGGCCGTCACCGATGTCGATACCGGCGAAGCGGCCTTCCAGCCGCAAGCCTCGACCGCCGGCACGTACGGCTCCTTCACGCTCGCCTCCAATGGCACCTGGACGTATGCAGCGGCGAACAACAGCGCTGCGATCCAGGCCCTGCCGGCCGGCCAGTCGCTCACCGAGACCTTCACGGTCAAGAGCATCGACGGCACGTCATCGACCGTCACCGTCACGATCCACGGCACCAACGATGTCGCGGTGATCTCAGGCGCGACCGCTGGCAGCGTCACGGAAGACACCGGCGTTGCAGGTGGCAACCTGTCGACCGGCGGCACGCTCAGCGTCACCGACATCGACACCGGCGAAGCAGCCTTCCAGCCGCAAACCTCCACCGCTGGTGCGTACGGCTCCTTCACGCTGGGCACCAACGGCGCCTGGACCTACACAGCCTCAAACGGCAATGCGGCAGTCCAGGCACTGCCTGCTGGCCAGTCGCTGACCGAAACGTTCACCGTCAAGAGCGTTGACGGCACGTCGTCAACCGTCACCGTCACGATCCATGGCACGAACGACGTTGCCGTCATCTCCGGTGCGACGACCGGCAGCGTCACCGAAGATGCCGGCGTCTCCGGTGGCAACCTGTCGACCGGCGGCACGCTCAGCGTCACTGATGTCGATACCGGCGAAGCGGCCTTCCAGCCGCAAACCTCCACTGCAGGCACCTACGGCAGCTTCACGCTCGGCTCGAACGGCGCGTGGACCTACACCGCCTCCAACGGCAGCGCAGCCATCCAGGCGCTGCCTGCAGGCCAATCGCTGACGGAGTCCTTCAGCGTCAAGAGCGTCGACGGCACCTCGTCAACCGTCACCGTCACGATTCACGGCACGAACGATGTCGCCGTGATCAGCGGCGCCACCTCCGGCTCCGTGACTGAAGACACCGCCATCAATGGCGCGGGCAACCTGGCGACCGGTGGCACGCTGGCCGTCGCCGATGTCGACACCGGCGAAGCGAGCTTCCAGCCGCAAGCCTCGACCGCCGGCACCTACGGCACGTTCACGCTCGCTTCCAATGGCACGTGGACGTACGCAGCGGCGAACAGCAACACCACGATCCAGGCGCTGGGCGCCGGTCAATCGCTGACCGAGACCTTCACGGTCAAGAGCTTCGACGGCACCTCGTCGACCGTCACCGTCACCATCCACGGCACCAACGACACCGCCGTCATCGGCGGCACCTCGACCGGCAGCGTCAAGGAAGACACCGCCATCAATGGCGCGGGCAACCTGTCGACGGGTGGCACGCTCACCGTCACCGATGTCGACACCGGCGAAGCGAGCTTCCAGCCGCAAGCCTCGACCGCCGGGACCTACGGCACGTTCAGCCTGGGCACCAACGGTGCCTGGACCTACACGGCCGCCAACAACAACGCCACCATCCAGGCGCTGGGTGCCGGTCAATCGCTGACCGAGACCTTCACCGTCAAGAGCGCGGACGGCACGCCGTCGACCATCACGGTCACCATCAACGGCACCAATGATGTCGCCGTGATCAGCGGCGCCAACACCGGCGCCGTCACGGAAGACACGGCCGTCAATGGCGCCAGCAACCTCACCACCGGCGGCACGCTGGCCGTCACCGATGTCGACACTGGCGAAGCGGCCTTCCAGCCGCAGGCCGCGACCGCCGGCACGTACGGCTCCTTCACGCTGGCTTCCAATGGCGCGTGGACCTACGCCGCAGCGAACAACAATGCTTCGATCCAGGCGCTCGGCGCCGGCCAGTCGCTGACCGAGACCTTCACGGTCAAGAGCATCGATGGCACGTCGTCGACGGTCACCGTCACGATCAATGGCACCAACGACACCGCCGTCATTGGTGGCACGTCGACGGGCAACGTCACCGAGGCGGGCGGCGCCAACAACGGCACCGCGGGCACGCCGACCGCTTCGGGCTCGCTCACCGTGACCGATGTGGATGCAGGCCAGGCTTCGTTCGCCACGCCAGCCAGTCTGGCTGGCACGTACGGGACGTTCACGTTCAACACCGCCACCGGCGCCTGGACGTATGCACTCGACAACACGAAGGTGGCGACGCAAGCATTGACCGCCGGTCAAACGGCGCAGGACACGCTGACCGTCACGAGCGCCGATGGCAGCGCCTCGCAGCAGATCAACATCACCGTCACCGGTTCCAACGACAACGCGGTCATCGGCGGCACGGCTACCGGCAACGTCGTCGAAGCGGGCGGAGCGAACAACGCTACCGCTGGTACCCCGAACGCTTCTGGCAGCTTGACGATCACCGATGTGGATGCGGGCCAAGCCTCGTTCGCCACGCCGGCCAGCCTGGCCGGCACCTACGGCACGTTCACCTTCAACACCGCCACCGGTGCCTGGACGTATGCACTCGACAATACCAAGGCGGCCACGCAAGCACTGACCGGCGGTCAGACCGCGCAGGACACGCTCACCGTCACCAGCTCCGACGGCAGCGCTTCGCAGCAGATCAACGTCACAGTCACGGGTGCGAACGACACCGCCGTCATCGGCGGCACTGCCACTGGCAACGTGGTTGAAGCAGGTGGCGTCAACAACGCCACCGCCGGCACGCCCACCGCCTCGGGCAGCCTGACCATCTCCGATGTCGACGCCAGCCAAGCCTCATTCGCTACACCGGCCAGTCTGGCCGGCGCTTACGGCACGTTCACGTTCAACACCACCACCGGTGCCTGGACCTACGCGCTGGACAACACGAAGGTCGCGACCCAAGCGCTGACGGCAGGCCAGACAGCGCACGACACGCTGACCGTGACCAGCTCCGATGGCAGCGCCTCGCAGCAGATCAACGTCACGGTCACCGGCGCCAACGACAACGCCGTGATCGGTGGCACGGCCACGGGCAACGTCGTCGAAGCGGGTGGCGCCAACAACGCGACCGCCGGTACGCCGAACGCTTCGGGCTCGCTCACCGTGACCGATGTGGACGCAGCCCAGGCTTCGTTCGCCACGCCGGCCAGCTTGGCTGGCGCGTACGGCACATTCACCTTCAACACTGCCACTGGCGCCTGGACCTACGCGCTCGACAACACCAAGGCTGCAACCCAAGCGTTGATCGCGGGCCAGACCGCGCACGACACGCTGACAGTCACCAGCTCCGACGGCAGCGCTTCTCAGCAGATCGACGTGACGGTCACCGGCTCCAACGACAACGCGGTCATCGGCGGCACGGCTATCGGCAACGTCGTCGAAGCGGGCGGCGCCAACAACGCCACCGCCGGCACCCCGAATGCGTCGGGCGCGCTCACCATCACCGATGTCGACGCCAGCCAAGCCTCGTTCGCCACGCCAGCCAGTCTGGCCGGCACGTACGGGACGTTCACGTTCAACACCGTCACCGGCGCCTGGACGTATGCCCTCGACAACACCAAGGCGGCCACGCAAGCACTGATCGCTGGTCAGACGGCGCAGGACACGCTCACCGTCACGAGCGCCGATGGCAGCGCCTCGCAGCAGATCAACGTCACCGTCACCGGCTCCAATGACAACGCGGTGATCGGTGGCACGGCTACCGGCAACGTCGTCGAAGCAGGCGGCATCAGCAACGCCGCTGCTGGCACGCCGAACGCCTCGGGCAGCTTGACGATCGCCGACGTGGACGCAGGCCAGGCCTCGTTCGCCACGCCGGCCAGCTTGGCCGGCACCTATGGCACGTTCACGTTCAACACCGCCACCGGCGCCTGGACGTATGCCCTCGACAACACGAAGGTGGCGACGCAAGCACTGACCGCCGGTCAGACGGCGCAGGACACGCTGGCCGTCACGAGCGCCGATGGCAGCGCCTCGCAGCAGATCAACATCACCGTCACCGGCTCCAACGACAACGCGGTCATTGGCGGCACCGCCACCGGGAATGTGATTGAAGCGGGTGGCGCGAACAACGCCACCACCGGTACGCCGAACGCTTCGGGCTCGCTCAACGTGACCGACGCCGATGCAGGCCAATCGTCGTTCGCGACGCCGGCCAGCCTGGCAGGCACCTACGGCACGTTCACGTTCAACACCGCTACTGGTGCCTGGACTTACGCGCTCGACAACACGAAGGCGGCGACGCAAGCGCTGATCGCTGGCCAGACCGCGCACGACACGCTGACCGTGACCAGCTCCGACGGCACCGCCTCGCAGCAGATCGACGTCACCGTCACCGGCTCSAACGACAACGCCGTGATCGGCGGCACCGCCACCGGCAACGTCGTCGAAGCGGGTGGTACCAACAATGCCACCGCCGGCACACCGAACGCTTCGGGCAGCTTGACCATCAGCGATGTCGACGCCAGCCAAGCCTCGTTTGCAACGCCGTCGAGCCTCGCTGGCACCTACGGCACGTTCACGTTCAACACCGCCACCGGCGCCTGGACGTACGCACTCGACAACACGAAAGCCGCAACCCAGGCGCTGACCGCCGGCCAGACCGCGCATGACACGTTGACAGTCACCAGCTCCGACGGCAGCACCTCGCAGCAGATCGACGTCACCGTCACCGGCTCGAACGACAACGCCGTCATCGGTGGTACCGCCACGGGCAACGTGGTCGAAGCAGGCGGCGCGAACAACGCCACCGCCGGCACCCCGAACGCTTCGGGCAGCCTGACCATCACCGACGTCGACGCCAGCCAGGCCTCGTTCGCCACGCCGGCCAGCCTGGCTGGCACCTACGGCACGTTCACCTTCAACACCGCCACCGGTGCCTGGACGTATGCGCTCGACAACACGAAGACTGCGACGCAAGCGCTGATCGCTGGCCAGGCCGTGCACGACACGCTGACCGTCACCAGCACCGACGGCAGCGCGACCAAGCAGATCGACGTCACCGTCACCGGCGCCAACGACAACGCCGTGATCGGCGGCACCGCCACCGGCAACGTCGTCGAAGCCGGTGGCCTCAGCAACGCCACCGCCGGCACGCCGAACGCTTCAGGCTCGCTCACCGTGACCGATGGCGACGCAAGCCAGTCGTCCTTCGCCACGCCGTCCAGCCTGGCCGGCACCTACGGCACGTTCACGTTCAACACCGCCACCGGTGCCTGGACCTACGCCCTCGACAACACGAAGACCGCTACGCAAGCCCTGACCGCCGGCCAGACCGTGCACGACACCCTGACGGTTACCAGCAGCGACGGCAGCGCGACCAAGCAGATCGACGTCACCGTCACCGGCGCCAACGACACCGCCGTCATCGGCGGCACCGCCACCGGCAACGTCGTCGAAGCCGGCGGCGTCAACAACGCCATCGCCGGCACGCCCAGCACCTCGGGCACGCTGACAGTGACCGATGTCGATGCAAGCCAGTCGCCGTTCGCCACGCCGGCCAGCCTCAGCGGCACCTACGGCAGCTTCACCTTCAATGCCACCACGGGCGCCTGGACCTACACGCTCGACAACACCCGCAGCGCCACGCAGGGCATCGCCGCAGGCCAGGTCGTGCACGACACGCTGACCGTCACGAGCTCCGACGGCAGCGCGTCGAAGGTGATCGACGTCACCGTGACCGGCACGAACGACGCACCGGTGGCGAGAAGCGACCAGTCGGGCGTCAACGCAGGGAGCACGGTCAGCACCGACACCACCAGCGGCGTGATCGTGTCCGGCGCCAATGCCTCCAGCGCCGACACCGACGCCGATGGCGACACGCTGGCGGTCAGCAAGGCCGTGGCCGGCACCGGCACGCCGTCGACGGCCGTCACCGCGGCCGGCACCAGCATCACCGGCACCTACGGCACGCTGACGCTCAAGAGCGACGGCAGCTACAGCTACGCCGCCAGCAACGCCAATGCGATCGCGACCGGGACCGTCGTCGACGACGTGTTCACCTACCAGGTGAAGGACCCGAGCGGCGCCACGTCGAACGCGACGCTGACGATCCACGTCAGCGGCCAGGCCGATACCCTGACCGCCGGCACGCCGACCACGACGGTGATCACCAACACGCAAGGCTTGAACGGCGAGTACTACGGCTACAACGACAGCACGGTAACGGGCAACCGCCTCCACAGCGACGACGCGAGCGTGGGCAACCTCGACCGCGTGTCGGACTTCAACACGCTGGTCAACGCCCGCAATGCCGCGATGGGCGGCAGCAACGCCATCCTCGGAACCTCCACCGCGGCCGTCACCGGCACCGTCGACGCCCGCTTCCTCGCGAAGACCATCGACTACGGCAGCGCGCCTGACGTCACCAACTCGCTGGGCTCGAACAAGAACACCGCAGCCGGCGCCTCCACCTCGACGCTGACCGACGCCAACAGTTCGTTGTACAAGTTCCTGCACCGCACCGCGGGCAGCGATGCCGGCTCGCTGACGATCGAAAGCGGCACCGGCGCCGGCAGTGTCATCGGCACGGGCCCGACCAACGGCCTGGGCACCACCACCGATGCAGGCGTGCGCCTGACCGGCGAGGTGTACATGGCAGCCGGCAGCTACGACATCCGGGTCACCGCGGACGACGGCTTCCGCCTGATGCTGGACGGCCACCAGGTCGCGGTCTACGACGACATCCAGTCGCCGACCACCCGCGTCTACACCGGCGTGCCGATCACCGGCGGGCTGACGGCGCTGGAGCTGCTGTACTGGGAGCAAGGCGGCAACGCCGTGCTGAAGATCGAGATCAAGACCACCGGCACGGCCGACTCCACGTACCAGACGCTGGGCACGAGCAACTTCGCGATGTTCAGCGACGCGAATGCGCCGACGCTGTCGGACACGCAGGACATCATCGTGAGCGGCGGCCAGTACGTGATCCGCACCGGCTCGACGCTCGACGGCGGCGCCGGCAACGACTCGCTGACGGGCAGCGCCGCCCGCGACAAGCTGATCGGCGGCGACGGCAACGACTCCCTGAACGGCGGCGACGGCGCCGACACGCTGATCGGCGGCAAGGGCAACGACACGCTGGTCGGCGGCCTGGGCCACGACGTCTTCCAGTGGAAGCTCGCCGACCAGGGCACGACCGCGGCGCCGGCGCGCGACGTGATCACCGATTTCGACAACACCACCAACTCGGGCGACGTGCTGGACCTGCGCGACCTGCTGGTCGGCGAGGCGCACACGGCCAACAACGTGACCACCGCCACCAACATCGGCACCAACAACGCGACGGCGATCACGGTCGACCACGGCAACCTGAACAACTACCTGCACTTCTCGGTGGTGGGTGGCAACACGGTGGTCGAGGTCAGCACGACCGGCGGCTTCACCAACGGCACCTACAACGCCGCTGCGGTGAACCAGGTGATCACGATCAACAACCTGAACCTGACGAGCGGCTTCGCCACCGACAACCAGGTGCTCGACGACCTGCTGAAGCGCGGCAAGCTGGTGGTGGATTGAGAGAAGACCTGCGGGTCAGGAGTTCTCGCTGATCCACGGCCCGGTGGCCCCGTCGATGCCGCAGTCCCACAGGCGCTGCGCATCGGCGGCGCTGCTGACGCCCTCGGCATACACCTGCAGCGACAGCCCGTGCAGCAGCGTCACCGTGCCGCGCACGAAGGCGGCGCGGTTCTCGTCGCTGCCCACGCCCTGCACGATGGCCGCGTCGAGCTTCACGTAGTCGAGCCCGGCCTCGAACAGCCGCGGGATCTTGCCCAGCCGCTCGCCGGCATGCTCGAGCCCGAGCCGGATGCCGGTCGGGCGCAGTTGCCGGCCCAGCTCCTGCAGCAGCCCGAAGTGCTCCACAGCCGCGCTCTCGGCCACCTCGAGCCAGATCAGCCGCGCCACCTGCGGCGCGTTCCACAGCAGCGCGCGCAGCCGCGCCGAGAAGCCGCTGTCGGACAGCGACGACGGCGACAGGTTCACGCAGCGCGGCTTGCCGTCGCGCGCCGCATCGCGCAGCGCGAGCGCGAGCGCGCATTCGTCGATGTCGACCGTGAGCCGGCTGCGGATCGCCAGCGGCAGCCAGCGCGCGGCCGGCTCGTACGTGCCGTTCGGCTCCAGTTGCAGGCGCAACGGGCACTCCAGGTGGATCAGGTCCTTGCGCACGTTGACCAGCGGGAAGCTGACCAGGTGGGCGCGCTGCTGCCCGATCGCGTCGCGGATGCGCTGGCGCCACGCGCCCTCGCCCAGCATCGCGACGCTCGGGCCGCCCTCGCCGCCCAGCTCCACCGCGAACGGGCCGCGGCTCTCGGCCCGCGCCAGCGCGGCGTCGGCCTCGCTCATCACCTGGGCCATCGTCATCTCGCGGCGCAGTTCGACCGCGCCGACGCTGACGCCCGCTTCGGCGCTGAGGTTCGGCAGCACCAGGCTCAGCGCGTCGGCCAGCGCCTGCGCGGTCTCGCGTGCCATGCCGGCCACCGGCAGGCACAGCGCGAAGTCGGAGCCGTTCAGGCGGCCGATGAAGCAGCCCTTCACGCGGTCGCCGTACGGCCGCAGCGCCTGCGCCACGGTGGTGATCATGCGGTCGGTCTCGGCATGGCCGAGCGCACGGTTCAGGTCGGCGAGGTCCAGCATGCGCAGCAGCACCAGCCCGCCCTCGGCGGTGCCGTCCTCGCGCTGCAGCGTCACCGCCAGCTGGCCGAGAAAGTGCGCCCGGTTCGACAGGCCGGTCAGCCGATCGCAGTTGGCCTGCTGGCGCAGCCCTTCCAGCTGCTCGGCCTGTGCCTGGAACGTGATGCGCAGCCGCCCCACCATCGTGTTCATCGCCTGCGTCACGCGGCGCAGTTCGGGCACGCCGGGCTCGGGCACGGTGACGAACTCGCCGCGCACCAGCGCCTGCGCCTGGCCCACCACCGAATCGAGCGGCCGGCGGATGCGCTGGACCACCAGCGTGCCCACCCCGCCCGCCAGCAGCCCGACCAGCCCGAGCGCCAGCGCCGACCACAGGCTGCTGCGCCACAGCTCGTCGTGCGCATAGCCGCTCTGGCTGATCAGCTCGACGCGGCCGAGCGCGCGCCAGCCGTCGGACACCTGGGCCACGCCGGGCTCGGCGCTGATCGGCACCAGGCGAACGAACCAGCCGGGCGCCTCGCGAGGAGCGCCGGAGGTCTCGCGCTGGAACGCGACGCTGCCATCGCTCGCGACGAAGCGGATGCGGCTGTAGTAGCCGCTGTCGAACTGCGCCGACAGCAGCAGGTTCATCAGCTCCTTGTCGCCATGCTGCTGCGACAGCGCGAGCGCGAGCGCGGTCGCGTTGTCGGTGTTCTTCACGCCGAGCTGCGTCTGCAGGTAGCCGCGCGCCGATTCGACCGCGACGGTCACGCTGCCGGCGAAGGCGAGCAGCACCGTGCCCAGCAGCAGCAACCAGATCTGACGAATCAGCGACATGCTCTCTCCCTCGTTCGGAAACTCATTGGAACCCCTCGGCACGTGCCTTCGCAAGCACTTCGCGCCAGCGCGACAGGCGCACCGACGGATCGCCCGCGGCCTGTGCGCCGACGCCCTGCCACAGGCCGTCGCTGTTGAAGCTGAAGACGGGGGTCAGGTCCGGGCGCCGCGAGGCGGGGCGCACGTCGGTGATCAGGTTGTCGAGAATCAGCGGCTCGGCGTCGGGGGCGGCGTACCACGCGAGCACCATGTGCGCCTGCACGACGCCGTTCGGCCCGCCGATCTGCGCGCGCACGTAGACGAGCCGCAGCTTGGCGGTCGGCACGCCGAGCGCGAGCAGGCTGAAGTACTTCGCGATCGCGTAGTCCTCGCAGTCGCCGGCGCCCTTGCCCAGCGTCTCGAGCGGGCTGGCCCAGTAGTCGACCTGGCCCCAGACCTCGGTGTCGTCGCGGAACAGCACGCGGCGGTTGAAGAACTCGTTGACCGCCTGCAGCCTGGCCGGCTCGTCCAGCGCCTGGGCGGCGGCCAGCATCGGCTGCAGCGCGCGCACGCCATCGACCGCGCGCGGCGAGATGCGCTGCGCGGCGGTCAACATGCGGTCGGCGTCCCATGCGCCCGACGGCATGCCCGCGAGCACGAGCGCCACCGCCATCGCCCACGCGACGATGCCGCGGCGTGGCCGGCGGCAAGACATCACGTCGGGATTCGGTTCAGCGCTGTGCAAGTGCATCCAATGGAGTAGGCCCGACCTAAGGATGTCGTCATCGTGCGCGTTGACTTGAGTTCCCCCCGCCATGACGCAACGGAGCCCTGCAGTCTGTGAGAACTTGTTGCAAAAACGCTGCTCTCTGTACGGGTTGCGTGAAATACTGTCTCTGCCCCGGTGTCGCCCTGACCCGCCCGGGGGAGCAGTTGTAGCGCGGCCACTACACTCCCATCGAGTTTCACGATGGGTTCGCTCAGAGAGACAGGATCACGATGCAGTTGAAGACCAAGCGCTTGCTCACCACCGCCGCTGCCGCACTGGCGTGCACCGGCCCCGCCCTCGCGCAGAGCAACGACGCCTTGAAGGCAGCCGCCCAGAAGGCGGTCTCCTCCAACCCGGACGTCACCGGCCGTTTCAATGCCTACCGCGCCGCATCCGATGCGATCGATGCATCGCGCGGCGGCTTCTACCCCCGCCTCGACCTGAGCGCCAACGTCGGCCGCGATCGCGACAGCATCGATTCGCGCACGCCCGAGAGCCAGTCGATCAGCCGCAGCGGCGCCGCACTGACGCTGACGCAGCTGCTGTGGGACGGGCTGGGCACCAGCAAGGACGTGAGCCGCCTCGGCCACGAACGGCTGGCCCGCTACTTCGAGGTGGTCGACGTCACCGAGCAGACCGCGCTCGAGGCGGCCCGCGCCTACTACGACGTGCTGCGCTACCGCCGCCTGGTGACGCTGGCCGAAGACAACTTCGTGCAGCACCGCGGCGCCTTCAACCAGATCAATTCGCGCGTGCGCGCCGGCGTCGGCCGCGGGGTCGACCTCGAGCAGGCTGCCGCGCGGCTCGCGCTGGCCGAATCCAACCTGTCGACCGAGGTGTCGAACCTGCACGACGTGTCGGCCCGCTACCAGCGCGTGGTCGGCGAGGCGCCGCCGGCGTCGCTGCCGCTGCCCGCGCCGCTGCGCCAGGCGATCCCCGCGACCGCGAACGATGCAGCGGCCGAGGCGATCCGCCGCAGCCCGACGATCAGCGCCACGGTCGAATCGCTGCGCTCGGCGCGCTCGCTGGTCTCGCTGCGCGAGAGCGCCTACCAGCCGAAGGTCGAAGCCCGCGTGCGCGCCGGGGCCGGCCGCAACTTCGACGGCGTGCAGGACCAGCGCCGCGACAGCACCGCCGAGATCGTGCTGAACTGGAACCTGTTCAACGGCGGCTCCGACCAGGCCCGCGTGCGCCAGCAGACCAAGCTGCTGACGCAGGCCGAAGACCAGCGCGACAAGGCCTGCCGCGACGTGCGCCAGGTCGTGGCGATCGCCTACAACGACACCCGCAAGCTGGTCGACCAGCTGAACTACCTCGACCGCAACACGATCGCGATCGAGAAGGCACGCGACGCCTACCGCCAGCAGTTCGACATCGGCCAGCGCAGCCTGCTCGATCTGTTGAACGCCGAGAACGAGCTGTACACCGCCAAGCGCTCGTACGCGAATGCCGAATACGACCTGGGCATCGCCTACGTGCGCACGCAGGCGTCGATGAACCAGCTGAGCGCACAGCTCGGGCTGGCGCGCGACCAGAGCGCGCCCGAGGCGCCGGACGACGCGAGCGGCTGGTCGGCCGACGGTGATGCGCCGACGCGCTGCCCGGCCGACACCATCGTGTCGCCGCCGATCGATTTCGAGGCGCTGTCGAAGCGGGCTGTCTCGGGCACCGCGCCGGCGACGCCGATCGCGGGGGGCGTCTCGACGCCGGCGGTGGTGGCTGCGCCCGCAGGCAGTACACCGCTGCCGCGCCTGAACGACTGGGCGGCGGCCTGGGAGGCCAAGGACCTGCCGCGCTACCTCGGCTTCTACGCGCCCGGCTTCACGCCGGCGCAAGGCTCGGTCGCCGCCTGGAAGGCACGCCGCCAGGCGATGCTGTCGAAGACCGGCCCGCTCGGCGTGAAGCTCGAGAACATCGATGTGAAGCCGATGGGCCCGGGCGTCACGCAGACCCGCTTCAAGCAGACGTATCAGTCGAACGGCTATTCCGACGTCGCGATGAAGTCGGTGACCTGGCAGCTGATCGACGGGCAGTGGTTCATCACCAGAGAGAGCAACCTCTGAGTTCTGTCTGGCGCGCCTCGGCGCGTCGCGGCGGGTGAGGGGATGGGCTGGGGGCTCATGCCGAGGCGGTCGGCCCTGGCGGGCCGACTCCACGAAGAAGCTCGGCTCCGTGGGTGCATCGCCAAACTCCCTCCACTCACTTCGTTCGTTGTGGTCAAACAGTGGCGATGAGTCAGTCTACGAAGCGCGCTGGCGCGCGCCACCCCCGAAGCCAAGCTTCTTCGTCGCCTCAGAAATCGCCCCCAGCCCATCCCCTCACCCGCCGCTAACCACCAGCCGCTCTTGTTGGGGGGGAAAAGACTGAAGTGACCGACGAGCACGCGAGCGCCCGCGCGCTCGTCGGTCACTTCAGTCTTTTCCCCCAAACACAGAGGGGCGGTGCCCGCAAAGGCGCGGGTGGGGAGGCTGTGGAGCGCCAATAGGGACGGGGCGCCGGAGCTGGCTGGTTTCATGGCCCCGCGCGCAGCGCGATCGTGAACTGACTGTCGCCGACTGTTTGACCACAACGAACGAAGTGAGTGGCGGGAGTTTCGGCGACGGGCCATGAAACCAGTCAGCGGAGGGAAGTCTTCGCCCCGAGAGGGGCGAAGACCGCACCGGCCGGCGAGCCACAGCCTCCCCACCCGCGCCTTTGCAAGCGCAGACGCGCGAACAACAAGGAACCTACCGCTTCACAGGAGGCAAGTCGGTGCAGGCGCCTTCAAAGGCCTCGGCCGCCAAACCGATCGTCTCGCCGAGCGTCGGGTGCGGGTGGATCGTGCGGCCGATGTCCACCGCATCCGCCCCCATCTCGATCGCCAGCGCAATCTCGCCGACCATGTCGCCCGCATGCGTGCCGACGATGCCGCCACCGACGATCGCGTGCGTCGTCTCGTCGAACAGCAGCTTCGTGAAGCCCTCGTCGCGGGTGTTCGCGATCGCCCGGCCCGAGGCGTTCCACGGGAACAAGCCCTTCTTGACCTTCAGCCCCTGGGCCTTGGCTTCGTCTTCGGTCACGCCGACCCACGCTACTTCCGGATCGGTGTAGGCCACGCTCGGGATCACGCGCGCGATGAACGTGGTCTTCGCGAGGTGGTCGTCGCCGAGTTGCTCACCGGCCGCGACCTCGGCCGCCACATGCCCCTCATGCGTCGCCTTGTGCGCCAGCATCGGCTGGCCGACGATGTCGCCGATCGCGAAGATGTGCGGCACGTTGGTGCGCATCTGCACGTCGACCGGGATGAAGCCGCGCTCGCCGACCACCACGCCGGCCTTGTCGGCACCGATGCGCTTGCCGTTCGGCACGCGGCCCACCGCCTGCAGCACCAGGTCGTACAGCTGCGGCTCCTTCGGCGCGCCCTCGCCCTCGAAGCGCACCAGGATGCCGTCCTTCGTCGCCTCGGCGCCGACGGTCTTCGTCTTCAGCATGATGTTGTCGAAGCGCGGCGCGTTCATCTTCTGCCACACCTTCACGAGGTCGCGGTCGGCGCCCTGCATCAGGCCATCGAGCATCTCGACCACGTCGAGCCGCGCGCCGAGCGACGAATACACCGTGCCCATCTCCAGCCCGATGATGCCGCCGCCGATGATCAGCATGCGCTTCGGGTTCTGGCGCAGCTCGAGCGCGCCGGTGGACGTGACGATGCGCGGATCGTCCTTCGGCAGGAACGGCAGCTTCACCGCCTCGGAGCCGGCCGCGATGATCGCGCGCTTGAAACGGATGGTCTGCGTGCCGCCTTTGGCGAGCGCGACGGTGATGTGGTGCGGGTCGGCGAACTCGGCCGTGCCCTGCACCACCGTCACCTTGCGCATCTTGGCCATCGCGGTCAGGCCGTTGGTCAGCTTGCCGACGACCTTTTCCTTGTGCTTGAGCAGCTTGCCGAGGTCGACGCTCGGGGCCTGGAAGCCGATGCCGAGTGAGTCGAAGTGCTTGACCTCGTCCATCACCGACGCGACGTGCAACAGCGCCTTCGACGGGATGCAGCCGACGTTCAGGCACACGCCGCCCAGCGTGGCGAAGCGCTCGATCATCACCGTCTTCAGGCCGAGGTCGGCGGCGCGGAACGCGGCCGAGTAGCCACCGGGGCCGGCACCGAGCACGAGCATGTCGCATTCGAGGTCGGCCGTGCCGGAGAAGCTGGAGGCCTGAGGTGCCGGCGTTGCCGGAGCCCCCTCCGTTCGCCCTGAGCTTGTCGAAGGGCTTGCAGGCGTGGCAGCGGCGGCCTTCGCGGCGGGGGCTTCGACAGGCTCAGCCCGAACGGATTCACTGGCTTCCAGCGACAGCATCACCGTCCCCTGGTTCACCACATCCCCCACCTTCACCTTGACGTCCTTCACGACGCCGGCATGCGACGACGGAATCTCCATCGAGGCCTTGTCGCTCTCCACCGTGATCAGCGACTGCTCCGCCTTCACCGTGTCGCCGGGCTTGACCAGCAGCTCGATGATGGCCACGTCCTTGAAGTCGCCGATGTCCGGGACCTTGATGTCGATCAGTGCCATGCTCAGTCTTTCGCCTTCAGTTTGATCGTGTGGGCCTTGATCGGCCCGGCCGAGTTCTTGTCGAATTCGCAGCCGGCGCGCACGCCCAGCTCGGCGATCTCGCGCGCCGTCAGCTTGCTGCCGTAAGCGGCGTACATCGCGCCAAGCGCGAACGCACGGCCCGAGCCGATCGCCCAGAAGCGATCGAACTCGAACACCTCGCGGTACGAGTACACGCCGTAGATGCCGGTCGCGTTGACGATCAGCGCGGTGAACTGCGAGCTCTCGTACGGGTCGGCGTCTTCTTCCTTCGGGTTCAGGAAGAAGGTCTCCTTCAGCTTCGGGTGCACCTTCAGGAAGGTGTCGAACACCTCGTCGCGCGAATGCAGCTTCAGGTCGTCGGGCGGCAGGCTGTTCAGCACCCGCCGCAGCACCGGGAAGTGCGCGGTGGTGCCGGCCATGCCGACCCACGAATCGCCGACACGGAACAGCTTCTCGTTCTCTTCGTAGCCGTGCGCCAGCCGCGTGTCCCCGAAGGTCACGAGGCTGTCGGACGCCAGCGCCACCTGGGTTCCCTTGCGAACCACCACCACGGTCGTCATGGCGTGGATCCGCTCAAAGCAGGACGCGGCGGAAGTCGGCCAGGATCTGCGCGAGGTAGGTGTTGAAGCGCGCGGCCGAGGCGCCGTCGATCACCCGGTGGTCCCAGCTCAGGCTCAACGGCAGGATCAGGCGCGGCTGGAAGGCCTTGCCGTCCCACACCGGGCGCGTCGCCGACTTGCACACGCCGAGGATCGCCACCTCGGGCGCGTTGATGATCGGCGTGAAGTAGGTGCCGCCGATGCCGCCCAGCGAGCTGATCGAGAAGCAGCCGCCGGTCATCTCGGCCGGTGCCAGCTTGCCCTCGCGCGCCTTGCCGGCGAGCTCGCTCATCTCCTTGCTGATCTGCAGGATGCCCTTCTTGTCGGCATCCCGGATCACCGGAACCATCAGCCCGTTCGGCGTGTCGGCCGCGAAGCCGACGTGCACGTACTGCTTCAGCACCAGCTGGTCGCCGTCGAGCGAGGCGTTGAACTCGGGGAACTTCTTCAGCGCCGCGACGCAGGCCTTGATCAGGAAGGCGAGCATCGTGACCTTGACGCCCGACTTCTCGTTCTCCTTGTTCAGCTGCACGCGGAACGCTTCGAGCTCGGTGATGTCGGCATCGTCATGGTTGGTGACGTGCGGGATCATCACCCAGTTGCGGTGCAGGTTGGCGCCGCTGATCTTCTTGATGCGCGAGAGGTCCTTGCGCTCGACCGGACCGAACTTGGTGAAGTCGACCTGCGGCCACGGCAGCAGGCCGGGGAAGCCGGCACCACCGGAAGCCGCCGCGCCGCCGGCCGGGGCCTTCGCTGCCTGCGCCTTGGTCTGCTGGCCGCCGGCCATCACGGTCTTCACGAAGGCCTGCACGTCGTCCTGCGTGATGCGGCCCTTGGGCCCGCTGCCCTTCACCTCTTCCAGCGGCACGCCGAGTTCGCGGGCGAACTTGCGGATGCTGGGGGAGGCGTGCGGGAGGTCGGTCTTGAGCACCGACGGCTCGTGGGCGGGAACTTCCGTTCGCACCGCACCACCGTCCGTTCGCCCTGAGCTTGTCGAAGGGTTGCTCGCGGCTTGCGCAGGGGCTTCGACAGGCTCAGCCCGAACGGGGGCGGGAGCGGCAGCCGCGGGCGCACTGCCGGCAGCGGCCTGCACCGTCGCGATCAGCGAGCCCTTCTTGACCTTGTCGCCGACCTTCACCTTCAGGTCCTTCACGACGCCTGCGTGCGAGGACGGGATCTCCATCGACGCCTTGTCGCTCTCGACCGTGATCAGCGATTGCTCGGCCTTGATCGTGTCGCCCGGCTTGATGAAGACCTCGATCACCGCGACCTCGTCGAAGTCGCCGATGTCGGGGATCACCACGTCGACCACTTCCGTTCGCACTGAGCTTGTCGAAGTGCCGCTCGCAGGTTGCGCAGGGGCTTCGACAGGCTCAGCCCGAACGGGGGTGGGCGCAGCCGCGGCGGTGGTGGGCGCTGCCGCAGCGGGAGGTGCTCCCGCCGCCTCGACCACCAGCAGCAACGTGCCCTCGTTGATCTTGTCGCCGAGCTTGACCTTCAGCTCCTTCACGACGCCCGCGTGCGACGACGGGATCTCCATCGAGGCCTTGTCGCTCTCCACCGTGACGAGCGACTGCTCGGCCTTCACGGTGTCGCCCGGCTTCACGAGCAACTCGATGATCTCGACATCCTTGAAGTCGCCGATGTCGGGGACTTTCACTTCCACCAATGCCATGCTGGGTCTCCGGCGTGTTCTTGTGGCGTAGCCGTTCAGGCGTACAGCGGGTTGATCTTGTCAGCGTTGATGCCGTACTTCTTGATGGCCTCGGCCACCTTGGCCGCCGGCACCGTGCCCTCGTCGGTCAGCGCCTTCAGCGCGGCGACGACGATGTAGTGGCGGTTCACCTCGAAGTGCTCGCGCAGCTTGCTGCGGAAATCGCTGCGGCCGAACCCGTCGGTGCCCAGCACCTTGTAGCTGCGGCCCTTCGGGATGAAGGCGCGGATCTGGTCGGCGTAGTTCTTCATGTAGTCGGTCGACGCGATCACCGGCCCGGCGTACTTGTCGAGCTGCTGCGCGACGAAGGGCACGCGCGGTGTCTCGGTCGGGTGCAGCAGGTTCCAGCGGTCGCAGTCCTGGCCGTCGCGCGCCAGCTCGTTGAAGCTCGGGCAGCTCCAGATGTTGGCCGACACGCCCCAGTCCTTGGACAGCAGCTCCTTCGCGGCGATCGACTCGCGCAGGATCGTGCCCGAGCCGAGCAGGTTCACGCGCGGGGTCTTCTTCGCGCCCTCTTCCAGCAGGTACATGCCCTTGATGATCTGCTCTTCGGTGCCGGCCTTCAGGCCCGGCATCGGGTAGTTCTCGTTCAGCAGCGTCAGGTAGTAGTAGACGTTCTCCTGCTTCTCGACCATGCGCTTCAGGCCATGGTGCAGGATCACGCCGACCTCGTGCGCGAAGGTCGGGTCGTAGCTGATGCAGTTCGGGATCGTGCCGGCCAGGATGTGGCTGTGGCCGTCTTCGTGCTGCAGGCCTTCGCCGTTCAGCGTCGTGCGGCCCGAGGTGCCGCCCAGCAGGAAGCCGCGCGCCTGCATGTCGCCGGCGGCCCAGGCCAGGTCGCCGATGCGCTGGAAGCCGAACATCGAGTAGTACACGTAGAACGGCACCATGATGCGGTTGTTCGTCGAGTACGACGTGGCCGCGGCGATCCAGCTGCTCATGCCGCCGGCCTCGTTGATGCCTTCCTGCAGGATCTGGCCGGCCTTGTCCTCGCGGTAGTACATCACCTGGTCCTTGTCGACCGGCGTGTACTGCTGCCCCGCGGGGTTGTAGATGCCGATCTGGCGGAACAGGCCTTCCATGCCGAAGGTGCGCGCCTCGTCGACGAGGATGGGCACCGCGCGCGGGCCGAGTTCCTTGTCGCGCAGCAGCTGCGTCAGGAAGCGCACGTAGGCCTGCGTGGTCGAGATCTCGCGCCCTTCGGCGGTCGGCTCGAGCACCGCCTTGAAGGTCTCCAGGTCGGGCACCTTCAGTTGCTCGTCAGCCTTGGTGCGGCGGTGCGGCAGGTAGCCGCCCAGCGCCTTGCGGCGGGCGTGCAGGTACTGCATCTCCGGCGTGTCGTCGGCCGGCTTGTAGAACGGGATCTCGGCGAGCTTGTCGTCCGGGATCGGGATGTTGAAGCGGTCGCGGAAGGCGCGCACGTCGTCGTCGACCAGCTTCTTGGTCTGGTGGGCGGTGTTCTTGCCTTCGCCGATCTTGCCCATGCCGAAGCCCTTGACGGTCTTGATCAGCATCACCGTCGGCTGGCCCTTGTGCTTGGTCGCGCGGTCGTACGCGGCATAGACCTTGTGCGGATCGTGGCCGCCGCGCTGCAGGCGCCAGACCTCGTCGTCGCTCATCTTCGCGACCATCTCGAGCATCTTCGGATGGCGGCCGAAGAAGTTCTTGCGCACGAACGCGCCGTCGTTCGCCTTGAAGGCCTGGTAGTCGCCGTCGACGGTGTCCATCATCACCTTGCGCAGGATGCCGTCCTTGTCCTTCGCGAGCAGCGGATCCCAGTAGCTGCCCCACAGCAGCTTGATGACGTTCCAGCCGGCACCGCGGAACTCGCCTTCGAGCTCCTGGATGATCTTGCCGTTGCCGCGCACCGGGCCGTCCAGGCGCTGCAGGTTGCAGTTGACGACGAAGATCAGGTTGTCGAGCTTCTCGCGCGCGGCCAGGCCGATCGCGCCGAGCGATTCGGGTTCGTCCATCTCGCCGTCGCCGCAGAACACCCACACCTTGCGGTTCTCGGTGTTCGCGATGCCGCGGGCATGCAGGTACTTCAGGAAGCGCGCCTGGTAGATCGCCATCAGCGGGCCCAGGCCCATCGAGACGGTCGGGAACTGCCAGAACTCGGGCATCAGCTTCGGGTGCGGGTAGCTCGAGATGCCCTTGCCGTCGACCTCCTGGCGGAAGTTCAGCAGCTGCTCCTCGGTCAGCCGGCCTTCCATGTACGCGCGGGCGTAGACGCCGGGCGACGAGTGGCCCTGGATGTACAGCAGGTCGCCGCCATGGCCTTCGCTCTCGGCATGCCAGAAGTGGTTGAAGCCGGTGCCGAACATCGTCGCGAGCGACGCGAACGACGAGATGTGGCCGCCCAGGTCGCCGCCGTCGGCCGGGTGCAGGCGGTTCGCCTTGACCACCATCGCCATCGCGTTCCAGCGCATGTAGGCGCGCAGGCGCTCCTCGATGTCGACGTTGCCGGGGGAATGCTCCTCCTGGTCGACCGGGATGGTGTTGACGTACGCGGTGTTCGCGGAGAACGGCACGTCGATGCCGGCCTGCCGGGCGTGGTCGATCAGCTGCTCGAGCAGGAAATGCGCGCGCTCACCGCCTTCGGCACCGATCACCGCCGACAGGGCGTCCAGCCATTCGCGGGTTTCCTGCGAGTCGGCATCGTTCGCCGATGCGCCGAGGAAAGACTCCGGGTTTGCAGCCATGCTTGTCTCCGTAAGGTTCAACTTTTTTGGGGCGGCGGCAGTGTCGCACAACTCAAAAAGCTTTCCAAATTGCGCGAGATCGTTTCGTATTGTGGGATTTCCTGATGCCCGGGTCCCTCCGGACGGGCACATCCGGGCCTGCCCTCGATAATCGCTCCATGCATCCGTTGAACAACCCTCCTCCGCGCAGTGCCCCTCTTCCCGGTGCGGCGCAGAGAATGTTCGGCCTCTGGTGGCGGCGCCAGTCGCTCGCCCGCCAGGACCGCTTCGCGACGCTGGGTCCGCTGGTGTCGGTGCTGCTGTTCCTGGCGGCGATCATCCTGGCCTTCTGGTACCTGCGCAACGAGGAATTCGAGCGTGAGCAGGAATCGGTCAAGCGCGACACCGAGATCGCGCAGCAGCAGATCCGGCTGCGGCTGATCGAGAACCAGGAGCAGCTGGTGCGCATCGCGCGCGAGATCGCGACCCGCACCATCGACCAGGACGAGTTCCTCGGCCAGGCCGCCAGCTTCACGCGCGAGCGCCCCGAGATCACGAACCTGATCTGGGTCGGCGCCAACCGCGCCCGCCGCGCCGGCTACGCCGCCACCGGCTTCCACCCCGAAAGCGGCTTCGGCGGCGAGGAGAGCAGCACCTCGGTGCCCAAGGAAGGCGCGAAGACCGGGCCCGAGGCCGCCTTCACCGCGGCGCGCGACCTGCGCCAGCCGGTGTACTCGCGCCCGTTCACCGACCTGTACGGCGCCGCGGTGTTCCAGGTGCAGGTGCCGCTGCTCGACCGCAGCGCGTTCTCGGGCACGCTGATCGCCGAGTACTCGATCGAGTCGCTGATGCGCTACTTCATCCCGGCCGAGGTCTCGACGCGCCATTCGGTGACGCTGGTCGACAGCCAGGACCGCGTGCTCGCGAGCACCGTGACGCCGATGCCCGGCCAGCAGAACCGCCGCTCGGCCACCACCATCGTGCACGACGTGCCGCTCGCGCCGGCCGGCAACGGCCTGGTGCTGCGCGGCCAGGGCTACCGCACCTCGATCGGGCTGATCAGCAACACGCTGTTCTGGATGGTCGCCGCGCTGTCGGTGCTGACGGTGTGGATGCTGCTCGGCACCTGGCGCCACATGCGCCGGCGGCTGCAGATCCAGAGCACGCTGGTGTCGGAGACGAACTTCCGGCGCGCGATGGAAAACTCGATGCTGACCGGCATGCGCGCGATGGACATGGAAGGCCGCATCACCTACGTGAACCCGGCCTTCTGCGCGATGACCGGCTTCAGCGAGGCCGAGCTGATCGGCCGCGTGCCGCCCTTCCCGCACTGGCCGCCGGAGCGCATCGACGAGAACACCCGCCTGCTGCAGCAGGAGCTGCAGGGCCGCAGCCCCGCCGGCGGCATCGAGGTGAAGGTGATGCGCAAGGACGAATCGCAGTTCGACGCGCGCATGTACGTCTCGCCGCTGATCGACCCGAAAGGGCTGCAGACCGGCTGGATGACCTCGATGACCAACATCACCGAAGCCAAGCGGGTGCGCGACCAGCTGTCGGCCTCGCACGAGCGCTTCACCACCGTGCTCGAGGGGCTGGATGCCGCGGTGTCGGTGCTGTCGGTGCAGCAGGGCGAGCTGCTGTTCGCGAACCGCTCGTACCGGCTGTGGTTCGGCGCCGATGCGCGCGGCCATGCGCTGCTGGCCGGCGGCGACCCCGGGCTGCCGGTGATCGGCGGGCTCTCGGCCTTCGGCGACGACGGCGATTCGGTCGACAGCTTCGGCGGCCTGCCGACGCAGGAGCTGACCGAGGTCGGCTCCGACGCGCGCGAGGTCTTCATCGAGCCGCTGCAGAAGTGGTTCGACGTGCGCGCGCGCTACCTGCAGTGGACCGACGGGCGGCTCGCGCAGATGCTGATCGCCACCGACATCACCGGCCGCCGCAATGCCGAGACGCAGGCCGCACAGCAGGCCGAGAAGGCGCAGGTGACGAGCCGGCTGGTGACGATGGGCGAGATGGCCTCGTCGGTCGCGCACGAGCTGAACCAGCCGCTGACCGCGATCACAAACTACTGCAACGGCATGGTCTCGCGCGTGAAGGGCGACGCGATCCAGAAGGACGACCTGATCGCCGCGCTCGAGAAGACCGCCCGCCAGGCCGAACGCGCCGGGCAGATCATCCGGCGCATCCGCGCCTTCGTGAAGCGCAGCGAGCCGCAGCGCCAGCCGGCACAGGCGCAGAGCATCATCGAAGACGCGGTGGAGCTGGCCAACATCGAGCTGCGCCGGCGCAACGTGGCGGTGCACGTCTACGTCGCGCAGCGCCTGCCGACGCTGATGGTCGACCCGATCCTGATCGAGCAGGTGGTGCTGAACCTGCTGAAGAACGCGGCCGAGGCGATCGACATGGCGCAGCTGCCGCAGTCGCGCCGCAACATCGAGATGCGCGTGGTGCCCAAGCACACGCCCGAAGAAGGCGGCGTGATCGAGTTCAGCGTGACCGACAACGGCCCCGGGCTGAAGGAGGAAGTGATCGCGCGGCTCTACGAGGCCTTCTTCTCGACCAAGGCCGAAGGCCTGGGCATCGGGTTGTCCCTGTGCCGCTCGATCATCGAGAGCCACCGCGGCCGTATCCGGGCACAGAACCTCTACAATGGCGACCTCGCCGTCGGGTGCCGCTTCAGCTTCACGCTGCCTGTGGAAACCGCCAAATCTGCCGGCCTGGAGCCGGCGCTGCCATGAGACTGCTTCGATGAGCTTGATCCCGAAAAAAGGCACGGTCTATGTGGTCGACGACGACGAAGCCGTGCGCGACTCGTTGCAGTGGCTGCTCGAGGGCAAGGACTACCGCGTCAAGTGCTTCGATTCCTCCGAATCGTTCCTGTCCCGCTTCGATCCCCGCGAGGTCGCCTGCCTGATCGCCGACATCCGCATGGACGGCATGAGCGGCCTCGAACTGCAAGACCGCCTGCTCGAGCGCAAGTCGCCGCTGCCGGTCGTCTTCATTACCGGCCACGGCGACGTGCCGATGGCGGTCACGACGATGAAGAAGGGCGCGATGGACTTCATCGAGAAACCCTTCAAGGAAGAAGAACTGCTCGGCCTCGTCGAGCGCATGCTCGACCAGGCCCGCAGTGCGTTCTCGCACCACCAGGAAGCCGCCAGCCGCGATGCGCTGCTGTCGCGCCTGACCACCCGCGAGGCGCAGGTGCTCGAGCGCATCGTCGCCGGCCGGCTCAACAAGCAGATCGCCGACGACCTGGGCATCAGCATCAAGACGGTCGAGGCGCACCGCGCCAACATCATGGAGAAGCTGAATGCCAACACGGTGGCCGACCTGCTGAAGATCGCCCTGGGCGCGCAAGCCAAGGCCTGACACCCGCCCCATCCCGAAGGCCGCTACCGAAGCGGCCTTTTTCGTTTCTGGAGCCCACCCCATGACCGCACAACTGATCGACGGCAACGCCCTCGCCAAGCAGGTTCGCGCCGAGGTCGCGCAACGCGCCGCCGCCCTCACCGCCCGCGGCCACCGGCCCGGCCTGGCGGTGATCCTGGTCGGCGACGACCCGGCCTCGCAGGTCTACGTGAAGCACAAGGTCAACGACTGCGAGACCAGCGGCGTGCGCTCGGTGCTCGAGAAGTACGACGCCTCGCTGCCCGAGACCGAGCTGCTGGCGCGCATCGCCGCGCTGAACGCCGATCCGGCGATCCACGGCATCCTGGTGCAGATGCCGCTGCCCAGGCACATCGATCCGCAGAAGGTCATCGAGGCGATCTCGCCGCTGAAGGACGTCGACGGCTTCCACGTGCAGAGCGCCGGCGCACTGATGGTTGGCCGCCCGGGCTTCCTGCCATGCACGCCGTACGGCTGCATGAAGCTGATCGCCACGACCAGCCTCGGCACCGACCTGCGCGGCAAGACCGCGGTGGTGATCGGCCGCAGCAACACCGTCGGCAAGCCGATGGCCCTGCTGCTCTTGCAGGCCAACGCCACCGTCACCATCTGCCACAGCGGGACGCCCGACATCGGCCTTCACACGCGCCAGGCCGATGTCGTCGTCGCGGCGGTCGGCAAGCGCAATGTGCTCACCGCCGGCATGGTCAAGCCGGGCGCGGTGGTGATCGACGTGGGCATGAACCGCAAGGATGACGGCAAGCTCGCCGGCGATGTGGATTTCGACGGCGTCTCGCACGTGGCAGGCTGGATCACGCCGGTACCGGGTGGCGTCGGACCCATGACCCGTGCGATGCTCCTGGTCAACACCCTGGAGGCCGCGGAGCGATTCGCGCAGGGTTGAAACCTTGAAAGGGAGAAAACAATGAACGAGATCAATCCACTGCTGGTTCCCGATGCGCTGCTCGACTTCTCGGCGATCCGCGCCGGGCACGTCGCGCCGGCGATGGCGCAGTTGCTGACCGAGGCCGAGGAAGCCCTCGACAAGGTCACCAGCGATGCGGTGCCGGCCGACTACGACGCGATGTCGGCGGTGCTCGACGTCGCGACCGAACGCCTGGGCCGCGCCTGGGGTGCGGTGCACCACCTGACCGCGGTGGCCGACACGCCGGAGCTGCGCGCCGCCTACAACGAGCAGCTGCCGGCCGTCACCGAATTCCACACCCGGCTCGGTGCCGACGAGCGCCTCTACGCGAAGTACAAGCAGATCGCGCACTCCCCGGCCGCCGCCACGCTCAGCGCGCCGCGTCGGCAGGCGCTGTCGAACGCGATGCGCGACTTCGTGCTGTCGGGCGCCGAGCTGAAGGGCGCCGACCGCGACCGCTACGCGCAGATCCAGGACCGCCTGGCCGCGCTGTCGCAAAGCTACTCCGAGCACGTGCTCGACGCGACCGACGGCTTCGCGCTGTACGTCGACGAGGCCGAACTGGCCGGCGTGCCCGCCGACGTGATCGCCGCGGCCCGCGCCGCCGCCGAGGCCGAAGGCAAGCCCGGCCACAAGATCACGCTGCATTTCCCGAGCTACTTCCCGGTGATGCAGTACGGCAGCAACCGCGCGCTGCGCGAGAAGCTGTACCTGGCCTACGTGACCCGCGCGAGCGAGGCCGGCCCCGCCGCGCTCGACAACAGCGCGGTGATGCGCGAGCTGCTCGACCTGCGCCAGGAAGAAGCGCGCCTGCTCGGCTATGCGAGCTTTGCCGAGGTGTCGCTGGTGCCGAAGATGGCCGATTCGCCGCTGCAGGTCACCACCTTCCTGCGCGACCTGGCGCAGCGCGCCCGCCCGTATGCCGAGCGCGACCTCGCCGAGCTGCGTGCCTTCGCGCGCAGCGAACTCGGGCTCGACGAGCTGCAGGCCTGGGACTTCCCGTACGCGAGCGAGAAGCTGAAGGAAAGCCGCTACGCGTTCAGCGACCAGGAGGTCAAGCCGTACTTCACCGAGACCAAGGTGCTCGACGGGCTGTTCCGCATCATCGAGACGCTGTTCGAAGTGAGCATCCGCGCCGACAGCGCGCCGGTCTGGCACGCGGGCGTGCGCTTCTTCCGCATCGAGCGACAGGGCGAGCTGGTCGGGCAGTTCTACCTCGACCCGTATGCCCGCCCCGGCAAGCGGCCCGGCGCGTGGATGGACGACGTCTGCGGCCGCTGGGCGCGCCCCGACGGCCGCACGCAGACGCCGGTGGCGCACCTGGTGTGCAACTTCGCGTCGCCGGTCGAGGTCGACGGCAAGCGCCGCCCGGCGCTGCTGACGCACGACGACGTGACGACGCTGTTCCACGAGTTCGGCCACGGCCTGCACCACATGCTGACGCAGGTGAACGATGTCGGCGTGGCCGGCATCTCGGGCGTCGAGTGGGATGCGGTCGAGCTGCCCAGCCAGTTCATGGAGAACTTCTGCTGGGAGTGGGACGTGCTGAAGCGGCTGACCGCCCACGTCGACACCGGCGAGCCGCTGCCGCGCGCGCTGTTCGACAAGATGCTGGCCGCGAAGAACTTCCAGAGCGGGCTGCAGACGCTGCGCCAGATCGAGCTCTCGCTGTTCGACATGCGCCTGCATGCCGAGCCGGGCTCGCAGGCCGACATCCAGAAGCTGCTCGACGAGGTGCGCGCCGAGGTCGCGGTGCTGGTGCCGCCGCGCTTCAACCGCTTCCAGCACGGCTTCTCACACATTTTTTCCGGCGGTTACGCGGCCGGCTACTACAGCTACAAGTGGGCCGAAGTGCTGAGCGCCGACGCCTGGAGCGCCTTCGAAGAGGCCGGTGCATTCGACATCGCCACCGGGCGGCGCTACCGCCAGGCCATCCTCGAGGCGGGCGGCAGCCGCCCGGCGATGGAGAGCTTCAAGGCCTTCCGCGGCCGCGAGCCGAAGATCGATGCGTTGTTGCGACACCAAGGCATGGCTTAGGCGAGCCGGCCTTGATGAAGTAAATTCGGACGCAAACACATTCAGCGTTGTTGGAGCCTTCCCCATGACACGATCCATTTCCCGCACCTTCAGCCTGGCGGCGCCCGTGCTGCTGGCCGCGATGTTCACCGCGCTGCCGGCGCACGCGCTGTACAAGGTGGTCGGCCCCGACGGCAAGATCACCTACACCGACCGGCCGGCGGTCAGCCCCGACAACAAGGTGCAGTCGGTCAACAGCAGTGGCGGCGTGTCCGACGACGTCGCGCTGCCCTACGAGCTGCGCCAGGTCGCGCAACGCTATCCGGTGACGCTGTACGGCACCAAGGATTGCCAGCCCTGCGACACGGCCCGGCAGATGCTGCGCCAGCGCGGCATCCCGTTCGCCGAGAAGTCGATCGCGACCAAGGAAGACGGCGACGCGCTGCAGCGCATCACAGGCTCCCGCGACCTGCCGGCGATGACCGTCGGGTCCCAGGTGCTGCGCGGCTTCCAGCGTGAGGACTGGAACAGCTACCTCGATGCCGCGGCGTACCCGAAGGAATCGAAGCTGCCGGCCAACTTCCCGCAGGGCAGCGCAACGCCGCTGACCGAGCCGAAGCAGGCGGTGAAGGCGAGCACGCCGCAGAACGGCAATGCGCCGGCCGCGCAGCCGCAGCAGTCGTCGTCGGGAGACAGCGGCAGCAACCCGGCCGGGATCAAGTTCTAGGAACGCTCACCGGATCTGGCGGGCTTGCCAACTGCCGGCACCGACCGCCAGCCCCATCATCCAGAACAGCGACGCGGCCCCCAGCGCCGCGCCGAACACGCCGAACAGCAGCGGCATCACGGTGCTCGACCCGTTCAGCGCCATCGAACGGAACGCGATCGCCTCGCCATGCCGTTCGTGCGGCGTGATGTGGTGCAGCGTCGACATCACCATCGGCTGCACCGCCCCGAGCGCCAGCCCGAGCAGCGAGGCACAGCAGGCCATCAACCACGCCGAGTGCACGAACGGGTAGACGCCGAAGATCACCGCGACCCACAACATCGCGCCGGTCAGCACCTGCGATTCGCTCAGGCGGTGCGCCAGGATCGGGATCAGCAGCCGCACCCCCGCCACCGAGACCGCGAACAGGCCGAGCACCACCCCGATCGCGCCGGCGCTCATGCCGCGCTCATGCCCGAGGATCGGCACGACGAAGGAATGCACGTCCCAGCTGGCCGACAGCAGCCAGTTCACCAGCAGCAGCCGGCGCAACGCCGGTGAGCGCAGCAGGTCCCACGAGCCTTGGTGCGCGGTCGCCGTGGTGGCACGCGGCACGTCGGCCTCGGCCGGCACGTAGCGCGCCGACACCATCGCGGCCAGCGGCATCAGCATCAGCACCGCGAACGCGAAGCGGAAGCCCATCAGGTCGATCAACAGGCCGGCCGTCACCGGACCGACGACGTTCGACAAGGCCGGCGCCAGCCCGAGCCAACTGAAGACGCGGATGCGCTCGGTCGCGTCGGTGGCCATGCGGCCGGCGGTGCGCTGGATCGTGATCAGCCCGAAGTTCGAGCCGGCGCCGGTCAGGATGGCCGCCAGGCACATCGCGAGGTAGTGGCTGCTGAGCGCGGCGATGGTGCCGCCGGCGAGCGACAGCACCACCCCCAGCCGCATCGGCACGTGGTAGCCGTGGCGGTCGGCCAGCCGCCCGGCCGGCAGCGAGAGCAGCACCGGCGCCGCGGCGAACAAGGCCATCAGCAGGCCGACCGTCCACTCCGCCTGCCCTTGCTTCAGCGCCTGCAGCGGCGCGGCCATCCGCACGCCGGCCATGCAGGAATGCAAGCTGATCTGACCAAGGATCAGTGCGAGCAGCGGGCGGGAGAATTTGGCCATCGTCTAGGCATCGCTCTCCGGAAGATCGGGGACGATGGCGTCGTCGTCGCGCGGCAGCGCCAGCGGCAACAGCGCCTGCGCATGCGTCTCGGTGACCGCCTCGACCGACTTCAGCTTGCGCGCCATCACGTTGGCCCGCGTCTGCGCCTGGTCGATGGTGTTGCTGGCTTCGTCGAGCTTCTTCTTGGTCTTCGCGAGCACGTCGCCGAACTTCGCGAACTCGGTCTTCACCGCGCCCAGCACCTCCCACACTTCGACCGAACGCTTCTCCAGCGCCAGCGTGCGAAAGCCCATCTGCAGGCTGTTCAGCGTGGCCAGCAGCGTGGTCGGCCCGGCCAGCATCACGTGGTATTCGCGCTGCAGCGATTCGACCAGCCCCGGCCGGCGCAGCGCCTCGGCGTACAAGCCCTCGGTCGGCACGAACAGGATCGCGAAGTCGGTGGTGTGCGGCGGCGCCACGTACTTGTCGTGGATGGACCGGGCCTCGAGCCGCAGCCGCGTCTCGATCGCCTTCGCGGCCACCTCGACCGCCACCGGGTCGGCGCGGTCCTGCGCATCCAGCAATCGTTCGTAGTCCTCGCGCGGGAACTTGGCGTCGATCGGCAGCCACAACGGCACGCCGTCGGCCCGCTGGCCCGGCAACCGGATCGCGAACTCGACCCGCGCGCCGCTGCCCGGCACCGTCTCGACGTTGACCGCGTACTGCTCCGGCGTGAACACCTGCTCCAGCAGGCCGGCCAGCTGCACCTCGCCGAAGATGCCGCGCGTCTTGACGTTGGTCAGCACCCGGTTCAGCGAGCCGACGTCGCGCGCCAGGTTCTGCATCTCGCCCAGGCCCTTGTGCACCTGGTCGAGCCGGTCGGCGACCAGCTTGAAGCTCTCGCCCAGGCGCTGCTCGAGCGTGGCGTGCAGCTTCTCGTCGACGGTGGCGCGCATCTGCTCGAGCTTCTTCTCGTTGTCGGCCTGGATCGCCGACAGCTTCTGCTCGACCGCGCCGCGCATCTCGGTCAGGCGCTGGTCGTTCGATTGCGACAGCGAGCGCAGCTGGTCGCCCAGCGTGTCGGCGAAGCGCTTCAGCGCGTTGGCCTGCTGCTCGGCCAACCGCGCCAGCGTGGCTTCCTGTGCCTGCTGCGTGGCGGCGAGCTGGGTGCGAAAGCTGTCGATCTGCTCGTTCTGCGTGCGCGCCACGTCGCCTTGTTGCGCCAGCAGTGTCTGCTGGAAGCTGGCGAGCGTCTGGCCCAGCTCCTGCCGCGTGCCCTGGGCGCTGCGGGCCACGTCGTCGCGCAGGCCGCGCTCGAGCCGTTCGAAGTGATCGGTGCCTTGGTCGGGCCGCCGCAGCGCGAGCCAGAGCAACAACAGCAGGACGAGAACGAGGAGCGCGAGCGAAATCCAGTCGAGGAGCATTCCTGCATTCTCGCAGCAGCGGCTATGCCGACGAGCGCAGTGGGGCAGGCAGCAAGCGTTTTTCGATCGCGTCGAAACCGTATTGCACCAGCAGCGCCAGCACCGCCGCCGGCAGCGCGCCGGCCAGCATCGCCGCGGTGTCGTTGACCGCGAGCCCGGCGACGATGCGCTCGCCGTAGCCGCCGGCGCCGATGAAGGCCGCGACCGTCGCGGTGCCGACATTGATCACCGCCGCGGTCTTGATGCCCGCCAGCAGCGTCGGCGCCGCCAGCGGCAGCTGCACATGGCGCAGCGTCTGCCGCGGCGTCAGGCCGAGCGACAACGCGGCCTGCGCCAGCCCGGCGGAAACGCCCTGCAGCCCGGCGTGCGTGTTGCGCACGATCGGCAGCAAGGCATAGAGGAACAGCGCGATCAGCGCCGGCAGCAGCCCGATGCTGCCGACCACCGCGATCAGGAAGGCCAGCAGCGCGAGCGACGGCACCGTCTGCAGCACCGACACCACGCCCATCACCACGCCCGCACTGCGCGGCCAGCGCCAGGCCGCAATGCCGAGCGGCACGCCCACCAGCACCGCCACCACGAGCGAGCCGAACACCAGCAGCAGGTGCTGCCAGGTGAGGCGCGCGAAATCCGGGCCGAACAGCCGCTGCGCGAACGTGACCGGCTTCGACGCCGCCGCCGCGCTGCCCGACAGGAACTGCCGTGCGACCTCGGCGAAGCTCTTGCCGTCGAGCTCGACCTGGCCGTTCAGCGAGATCATCGCCGCCTCGTCGATGCGGCCGGCCAGCGATTGCAGCGGCGCCGGGTCGAGCCCGGCCCGCATCAGCAGCACCGCGTCGTACTTCGGGAAGAAGTTCAGGTCGTCCTTCAGCACGCGGAGCTTGTAGCGGCCCACCTTGGCATCGGTGCTGTAGATGTCGATCAGGTCGACGCGGTGCGCCGCGATCGCGTCGTAGGCGAGGCCATGGTCCAGGCCGGGCGGCTTGTCGTAGGGGAGGCGGTACGCGGCCTTCAGCGCCGGCCAGCCGTCGGCGCGTTCGAGGAACTCGTGCGACAGGCCCGGGCGCAGCGCCGCCGCCTGCGGCTTCAGCAGATCGGAGATGCGCTCGATGCCGAGCTGCTGCGCCTGCGATTCGAGCATCGCGATCGCGTAGGTGTCGTTGAAGCCGAGCGGCACCGCCGCCTTCAGCCCGCGCGGCGCGAGCCAGGCGTTCAGCTCGTCGAGCGACGGGTTGCCCTCGCGCTTCAGCAGCTCGCGCACGATGGTGCCGGTGTACTCGGGGTAGACGTCGACCGCGCCGCTGGACAGCGCCTGCTCCAGGATGCCGGTGTTGCCCAGCCCCTGCTTGTGCGTGGCCGCGATGCCGGCGCGCTCATACGTCTGGCGCACGATCTCGCCGAGCACGTACGACTCGGTGAAGCGCTTGGAGCCGACGGTGACGCTGTCGGCCGCCTGCGCCGACGCGCCGCATGCCATCAGCAGGCCGATCAGCAGCCCGACAGCGGCAGCGCGCAGCGCCTTCATCCCTTCAGCGCCGCGGCGTTGATGGGGGTGGGCGGGTGGCCGGCGTTCGGCCCGAAGCCGAGCGCGGCGATCAGGTTGTCGGCCGCGAGGTTGGCCATCGCGCGCCGCGTCGCGATGGTGGCGCTCGCGATGTGCGGAGTCAGCACGACGTTGGGCACCGTCAGCAGCGCGGGGTTCAACGCCGGCTCGCCCTCGAACACGTCGAGCCCGGCGGCCGCGATGCGCCGCTCGGCCAGCGCCTGCGCGAGCGCCGCGTCGTCGACGACGCCGCCGCGCGCGATGTTGGTCAGCGTCGCGCTGCGCTTCATCTGCGCCAGCTCCGGCGCACCGATCGCATGGTGCGAGGCGGCCGAGTACGGCACCACGATCACCAGGTGGTCGGCATCGCGCAGCAGCGCTTCCTTCGAGACGTAGCTCGCACGGCAGGCGGCCTCGATGTCGGGCGCCAGCCGCGAGCGGTTGTGGTAGATCACCTTCATGCCGAAGCCGAGCGCGCCGCGCTTCGCGATGCCCTGGCCGATGCGGCCCATGCCGAGGATGCCGAGCGTCGCGCCGTGCACGTCGCTGCCGGCGAACATCTCGTAGGACCACTTCTTCCATTCGCCGCGGCGCAGGAAATGCTCCGATTCGGCGATGCGCCGCGCGGTGGCCATCATCAGCGCGAAGCCGAAGTCGGCGGTGGTCTCGGTCAGCACGTCGGGCGTGTTGGTGCACAGCACGCCGCGCGCGTTGCAGGCGTCGACGTCGATGTTGTTGTAGCCGACCGCCATGTTGCACACCGCCTTCAGCTGCGGGTTGGCATCGAGCACCTCGGCGTCGAAGCGCTCGCTGCCGGTGGCGAACACGCCCTGCTTGCCGGCCAGGCGCTGGATCAGCTCGGCTTTGGTGAAGACACGGTCCTGCGGGTTGTCCTCGACGTCGAAATGCGCCCGCAGGCGGTCGACGATGTCGGGGAACACGGCACGCGAGACGAGTACGGCAGGCTTCATGTCAGATCCTCTTCATCAGAAAACAGGTCAACGACTGGGTCAGAACCAGATCAGCGTCATCAGCACGAACAGCGGCAGCAGCACGGCCATGGCCCACGCCATGTAGCCGAAGAAGCCGGGCATCCGGATGCCGCGGCTTTCGGCCACCGCCTTCACCATCAGGTTGGGCGCGTTGCCGATGTACGAGTTGGCGCCCATGAACACCGAGCCGGCGGAGATCGCGACCAGCGTCGTCGCGTAGTGCGTCATCAGCTGCTGCGCATCGCCGCCGGCGGCGTTGAAGAACACCAGGTAGGTCGGCGCATTGTCCAGAAACGACGACAACGCGCCCGCGGCCCAGAAATACATCCCCGGCAGCGGCGTGCCATCGGGCCCGGTGACGGCCGAGACGATCGCACCGAACGGCCCGTTCACGCCGGCGCGCAGCATCGCGATGACCGGGATGAGGGTCAGGAAGATGCCGGCGAAGAGTTTTGCGACCTCGACGATCGGCCCGAAGCTGAACTGGTTCTGCGCGTGGGCCGACGGCGGTGTCAGGAACCACGACAGCGCCGCGATCGCGAGCAGGCCGAGGTCGCGCACGAGGCCTTGCCAGGTGATCTCGGCCCCCGCCACCGTGAACGCGACGCCGCCCTGCCAGACGCCGCTGATCAGGATCAGCGCGGCCACGCCGGCCAGCAGCGGCAGGTTGAGCGCGCCCTCGATGCCGAAGCCGCGGGTGTCCGGGGTCGGGTCGACGGGCCGCGGCTCGTCGCGGCCGCAGTACCAGCGGTCGATCACCCAGAAGATGCCGAGCAGCGAGCCGGCCATGAACAGCGTGTGCGGCAGCAGGTGCACCAGCGTCCACGAGAACGCCACGCCCTGCAGGAAGCCGAGGAACAGCGGCGGGTCGCCCAGCGGCGTGAGGGCACCGGCCGCGTTCGACACGATGAAGATGAAGAACACCACGACATGGGCGCTGTGGCGCCGGTGGTCGTTCGCGCGGATCAGCGGCCGGATCATCAGCATCGACGCGCCGGTCGTGCCCATCACGCTGGCAAGCACCGCGCCGATCGCCATCAGCGCGACGTTCAGCCCCGGGCCGCCGTGCAGGTTGCCGCGCACGAAGATGCCGCCGGCCACGATGAACAGCGTGGCCAGCAGCACGATGAACGGGATGTACTCGCCGACCGCGGCATGCACCAGGCCGTGCCACGCGGTGCCGGCACCGAACAGCGCCGCCTGCGGCAGCAGGTACGCGAGCGCCCAGGCGGCCACCACCTTGCCGTAGTGCCGGTGCCAGAAGCCCGGCACCGCCAGCGGCATCAACGCGATCGACAGCAGCAAGCCCGCGAACGGCAGGCCCCACAGCGGCCCGAGCATCAGCCGAGGAACCGCGTGAAGCCTGTCACCGGCTCGCGCTCGGTGATCAGCGTGTTCTCGACCGCGGCCGGGTCGGCCCAGCCGAGCGACATGCCGCACACCAGCATCTCGTCATCGCCCGCGCCGAGCTGCGGCAGGATGATGCGGTGGAATTGCGTGAACGCGGCCTGCGGGCAGGTGTCGAGGCCGCGGGCGCGCGCTGCCACCATGATGTTCTGCAGGAACATGCCGTAGTCGAGCCAGCTGCCCTGCTGCATCACGCGGTCGATCGTGAACATCAGGCCGACCGGCGCGTCGAAGAACACGTAGTTGCGGCCGTGCTGCTCGTGCATGCGCAGCTTGTCGCCCTTGGTGATGCCGAGCAGGCCGTACAGGTCCCAGCCGACCTTGCGGCGCCGGTCGATGTAGGGCGAGCGCCATTCGACCGGGTAGTAGGCGTACTCCTCGTGGTGCTGCGCCGCCTCCTCGGGATCGTCGTAGAGGGCGGAGATGTCGCGCCCCAGTGCCGCCAGCGGCTCGCCGGTCAGCACGTAGACCTTCCACGGCTGCGTGTTGGTGCCCGACGGCGCGCGCGACGCGACGCGCAGGATGTCCTCGATCGTCTCGCGCGGGATCGGCGTCGGCAGGTAGGCGCGCAGCGAGCGGCGCGAGGTGATCGCCGCGTCCACGGCGGCGGTCTGCTCGGGGGTCGGCTGGTGGTGCGACGGGTGGTGCGGAGAATTCACGGGCGCAATCCTTCCAAGGCCTGGGTGAGAACGGTCGGCAACGCGGCCGGGCGGCGCGTCGCGCGGTCGACGTAGACGTGCACGAAATGGCCGCGCGCCGCGCACAGCGGCTCGCCGGCGGAGAACAGCCCGATCTCGTAGCGCACGCTGGAGCTGCCGACCTGCGCGACCCGCAGCCCGGCATCGACCATCTGCGGGAACGCGATCGGCGCGAAGTAGTTGCAATGCGTCTCGACCACCAGGCCGATCACCGCGCCGGCGTGGATGTCGAGCGCGCCGGCCTCGATCAGGTAGCGGTTCACCGCGGTGTCGAACAGGCTGTAGTAGACGACGTTGTTGACGTGGCCGTAGGCATCGTTGTCCATCCAGCGGGTCGACAGGCTGGCGAAGTGCCGGTAGGCGCTGCGTGGTTCGGGCTGCGCGCGGGTCGGAGTCGAGGTCGGCGGCGTGGAGGGCATCGTCATGGCGCTGCATTGTTCCATTGCTCGCGGCTGGCCAGCGCCTCGCGCAGCGTCGTGAGTTGCACCGCGACGGTGTCGGCGATCTCGCGGCCGTAGCCGCCGGCCATGCTGATCGCGACCGGGATGCGGCGCTCGCGCGTGGCACGGAAGACGCGCCGGTCGCGCTCGGCCAGGCCGGCGGACGTCAGCTTCAGCCGCCCGAGCCGGTCGCCCTCGTGCGGATCGGCGCCGGCGAGGTAGAAGACCAAGCCCGGCGCGTCCGGGGCATGGCGACGCCACAGCTCGCCGAGTGCCGCATCGAGCGCGGCCAGGTACTCGGCGTCGTGGCAGCCGTCGGGCAAGGCCACGTCGAGGTCGCTCGCCTCCTTGCGGAACGGAAAGTTGCGCTCGCCGTGCAGCGACAGCGTGAACACCGTCGGGTCGTCGCGGAAGATCGCCGCGGTGCCGTTGCCCTGGTGCACGTCGAGGTCGATCACCGCGATGCGCAACAGCGCGCGGTGGTGCCGGTGCCATTCGGCCTGCATCAGCCGCGCGGCCACCGCCACGTCGTTGAAGACGCAGTAGCCGCCGCCCTTGTCGGCATACGCATGGTGGGTGCCGCCGGCCAGGTTCGCAGCGATGCCGTCGGCCAGCGCCGCGCGGGCCGCGGCGATCGTCGCGCCGACCGAGCGGCGCGAGCGCTCGACCATGCGCGGCGTCCACGGGAAGCCGATCTCGCGCTGCGCGGCGGCGCTCAGCGTGCCTTCGGACACCGAGGTCACGTAGTCGGGCGTGTGGGCCAGTGCGAGCTCGCCGTCGGTGGCGACCGGCGCCTCCTGCAGGCGCAACCCGGGCTCCGACTCGGCCGCCTCGCGCAGCAGGCGGTACTTCTGCATCGGAAACCGGTGCCCCTCCGGCAGCGGCAGCACGAAGTGGTCGGAATGAAAAGCTTGCATCGAGGCGGGCATCGCCGGCGCATTGTGCCGATCGACGTCGAAATGGGTGGGCGACTCTAGATTGCTGCAATGCAGCAAAAACAGCTTGAAATCTGCAGATCGCCTCGTATACTTTCGGTCATGGTGCAGTGCAACAAAGTCACTGTGTCAGGCGCAGTCCCCTTTTTCTATCCCTTGGAGATTCCACATGCTGACCGCTGAACAATTGATCGCCGCCCACAAGACCAACATCGAAACGCTTTTCGGCCTGACCGGCAAGGCGTTCGAAGGCGTCGAGAAGCTCGTCGAGCTGAACCTGCAGGTCGCGAAGACCGCCCTCGGCGAAGCCGCTGCCAACACCCAGGCCGCCCTGTCGGTGAAAGACGCGCAAGAGTTTCTGACGCTGCAAGCCAGCCTGCTGCAACCGGCCGCCGAGAAGGCCGCCGCCTACGGCCGCTACCTGTACGACATCGCCGCCAGCACCAATGCCGACATTGGCAAGGTCGCTGAAGCCCAGGCCGCCGAAGCCCAGCAGAAGTTCATGTCGGTGGTCGACACCGCGGTGAAGAACGCTCCGGCCGGCACCGAAAACGTCGTCGCGCTGTTCAAGTCGGCCGTCGCGACCACCAGCAACGCCTACGAAAGCCTGCAAAAGGCCGCCGGCCAGGCCGCCAAGGTGGCAGAAGCCAACATCGAAGCCATCAGCGCCAGCGCCGTGAAGGCCGCGTCGGCCCCGAAGACCAAGCGCGCTGCCGCCTGATCCTGCGCGAACAAGTCGTCACGAAGACGACTTGAACTTATTGCGCGACCCTTCATCTGAGAGTGACCGCAGGCCCTGCCTGCGGTTCTCCCTGAAAGGTTGTCTCCTCGGTACCGCGCGAATTCTGATTCCAGGTACCTTCCGGCCCGGTGGCAACACCGGGCCGTTTTGTTTTGTGGCGCCAATTCCTTTTTACACAGAAAAGTATCCATAAAGACCACCAACTCGCGTGCGAGATAGATAGAATTCTGTGCAAATGATCGGCGAGTGCACCATTCAATTGTTTGCTGGCGGCACCTGGCATGACGCCGGGGTCGTCAGCCTGTTCGGCAGCGAGCAGGCGGGCTGGCGCGCGGCCAGCTACACCGGCTATGCGGTCGCCTGGGCCGTCGAGCACACCGATGCCACCGACGCCCACGCGTTCTCGTGCAACTACCCCGTCGGCCTGGAACCTCTGCAGCTGAAGCATTGGCCGGTGTTCCTGATCGACATGCTGCCGCAGGGCTTCGGCCGCGAAGAGTTGTTGCGGCAGCTGAACCTGCCGACCACGATGGCCGATGCGGCCGATTGGCGATTGCTGCTGGCCGGCGCCGGCAACCCGATCGGCAACCTGCGCATCAAGGAGGCCGCGGCCTGGCTGGCCGAACGTGATCGCGTTGCCCAAGGCTTCACCGATGCCGAGGTCGCCCAGCGCGGCGAAGCCTTCACCGATCACCTCGCCTCCCACGGCTTGTTCGTGGCCGGCTCATCCGGCGTGCAGGGCGAATGGCCCAAGCTTCTGCTGACGCGCGCCGACGACGGGCTGCTGTACCTGGACCACACGCTGCCCGACGCCCGGGCCCGCGAGCATTTCATCGTCAAGTTCGGCCGCGGTACCGATCCCGCGCTGGCCGCCATCCTGCGCCATGAGGCGTCCTACATGGCCTTGGCGCAGCGGCTCGGATTGAGGGTGCATGCGCCGCTGACGCTGCGGGACCGTGCGCTCTTCATTCCCCGCTTCGACCGCCGCGTGGCGCCCGGCGGCGTGCTGCGACTGGCCCAGGAAAGCATCGCCACGCTGACCGGCAAGCCGGGCTTYGGCGAGGTGCCGTCCCACGACGAGGTGTGCCGCCAGCTGGTGCGCCGCTGCAGTGATCCGCAGGCCGAGGTGCTCGAATACCTGCGGCGCGACGTGGCGAACCTTGCGCTCGGCAACAAGGACAACCACGCCCGCAACACCGCGGTGCAGCGCGACTTCGACGGCCATGTCGCGCTGACGCCGCTCTACGACTTCGCCCCGATGTACCTGCACCCGGACGGCATCGCGCGGCGCATCCGGTGGGACGGCAACGACGGTGGACAGCCGGATTGGTCGCGCGTGCTGGACAAGGTGTGCTCCGACAGCCTGCCGCAGGCTGGCGAGGCACACGCACCCTTGCGACGCGCGCTGTTGCTGGCCGGGCTGAAGGCGATGGCGCCGGTGCTCGACGAGATCGCCGGCGACACGGCCGGGTCCGGCCTGTCGCCCGAGGTCCACGCCCATTTGCGCGTCGGCCTGGAATCCCAGGCCCGCCAGCTCGCCGCACTGACCTGAGCGCCGACGACATGGACAAGCGCTACGGCCACCTCAGCCTCTCCGAGCAGCTGATGCTGCGCAAGCAGGCCATCGACGAGGTGCTGGCCCACCCCGAGTGGTCGACGCAGGAGGCGCTGCGCCACCTGAAGAAGACGATGCGCCTGACCAGCGCCGAGCTGGCCAAGCTGTCCGGCGTGCACTACCGGACGGTGCAGGACATCGAGCAAGGCCGCAGCGAAGGCAGCGTGCAGACGATGAACCGGCTGTTCGGCGTGCTGGGGTTGAAGCTCGGCGTCGTGCGGATCGCGCCGCCCGACGCCTGATCGCCGCCTCAGTGCGTCTTCGCGGCGATCCGCAGTTTCAGCTCGCTCAGCATCGCCAGCGCGATCTCCCGCCCGGCCTGGATCGAGCGCTTGCGGGCCGCGAAATCGGCCGATGACACGTCGGCCAGCTTCGGCCGCAGCACCACGTCGGCCTCGCGCAGCTCGAAGGCATTGATGCTGCGGCTCATGATGGCGAAGGTCTGCAGCAGCATGCGCATCGGGTCGCCGGTGGCGGCACCGTCGGGCACCGCCGAGATGTCGACCGCGATCACCAGTTCGGCCCCCATCTGACGCGCGAAGCGCACCGGCACCGGCGACACCAGCCCGCCGTCCACGTACTCGCGCGTGCCGATGCGCACCGGCTGGAACACCGCCGGCACCGCGCTCGAGGCGCGCACCGCGATGCCCGCATCGCCGCGCTGGAACAGCACCGGCGCGCCGTTGTCGAGGTCGGTCGCGACGATGCCGAGCGGCATGCGCATCTGCTCGATGGTCTTGCCGCCGGTGGCCTCGCGCACGAAGCGCGCCAGCGCCTCGCCGCGGATCAGCCCGCGCCCCGGAAAGGCCCAGTCGGTGATCGCCGTCTCATCCATCGAATCGGCCATCGCCGCCAGCGCCAGCCCGTTCTTGCCCGAGGCATACAGCGCGGCGACCAGGCTGCCGGCCGAGGTGCCGACCACCAGGTCGGGCTTGATGCCGTTCTCTTCCAGCACCTGGATCACGCCGATGTGGGCAAAGCCGCGCGCCGCGCCGCCGCCCAGCGCCAGCCCGATGCGCGGCGGCTTCGGCACCGGCTTGAGGATGATCACCGGCGCCGAGGCCGCGGAATCCGGCGGCACGACCACCACCAGCGGCGGGTTGCCGCCCGGCGCGGAGGCCGAACCGGAGGGCGACGGAACCGGAACGGTCTGGCAACCGGCCAGCAGGACGACGGCGGCCACGGCGGCCGCACGGGCCCATGAAGAAGTCAGAAAGAAGCGCATCCGGCGATTCTAGGGACGGCGGCCTTTATCCCTGTGTCGAATAAACAAGCAACAAAAATGTTCTTCCAGCATATATATGCGCGCCCGTACAGTCGCCGCTCTCCTCTTGACGGGCGATCCGCGCCGGGCGGGCCGTTGGCGAGGAAAATGCAGCCTCCACTGACCCCAGAAGCGAACTCAAGGCGATGTATCAATACACCCCGTTCGACACCCAGTTCGTCAAGCAGCGCGCGGCGCAGTTCCGCGACCAGCTCCAGCGCAACCTCGCCGGCACGCTGGGCGATGACGAGTTCCGCGCGCTGCGCCTGCAGAACGGCTGGTACATCCAGCGCCATGCGCCGATGGCCCGCATCGCGGTGCCGTATGGCGAGCTGAGCGCCACGCAGCTGCGCATGCTGGCGCGCATCGCGCGCGAGTTCGACCGCGGCTACGCCCACTTCACGACGCGGCAGAACTGCCAATACAACTGGATCCCGCTGCCGAAGTCGGCCGACGTGATGGACCTGCTGGCCTCGGTCAGCATGCACGGCATCCAGACCAGCGGCAACTGCATCCGCAACATCACCAGCGACTGCTTCGCCGGTGTCGCGGCCGACGAGATCATCGACCCGCGCCCGTACTGCGAGATCCTGCGCCAGTGGAGCACGCTGAACCCCGAGTTCGCGTTCCTGCCGCGCAAGTTCAAGATCGCCGTCAGCGGCGCGCATGAAGACCGCGCCGCGATCGCCTGGCACGACATCGGCCTGCAGCTGCTGAAGAACGAGGCCGGCGAGATCGGCTTCAAGGTGCTGGTCGGTGGCGGCATGGGCCGCACGCCGGTGATCGGCACGGTGATCAACGAGTTCCTGCCGTGGCAGCAGATCCTCGTCTACCTCGAGGCCATCGTGCGGGTCTACAACCGCTACGGCCGGCGCGACAACATGTACAAGGCGCGCATCAAGATCCTGGTGAAGGCCGAAGGCCAGCGCTTCCTCGACGACGTGGCCGAGGAGTACCAGAAGATCCTCGCGCTCGACAGCGACGGCACCGAGCAGATCATTCCGCAGGCGGAGTTCGACCGCGTCGCGGCGCACTTCGTGACACCGGCGGGTGTCGCCCCCCTCTCTGGCAACACGAGTGCCAACAGCAAGATCGACATCCCCGCCGACGCCCCCGCCGCCTTCCAGCGCTGGCTCGAGCGCAACGTGCATCCGCACCGCCTCGCGGGCTACCGCAGCGTGACGCTCTCGCTGAAGCGCACCGGCCAGGCCCCCGGCGACATCACCGACACGCAGATGGAGCTGGCCGCCGACCTCGCCGACCGCTTCAGCCAGGCCGAACTGCGCGTCTCGCACGACCAGAACCTGGTGCTGCCGTGGGTGCGCGAGAGCGATCTGTTCGCACTCTGGGAAGCCGCGCGCGCCGCCAGCTTCGCGACACCCAACATCGGCCTGCTGACCGACATGATCGCCTGCCCCGGCGGCGATTTCTGCGCGCTGGCGAATGCGCGCTCGATCCCGATCGCCGAGGCCATCACCGAGCGCTTCGACGACATCGACGAGCTCTACGACATCGGCGACATCGACCTGCACATCAGCGGCTGCATCAACTCCTGCGGCCACCACCACAGCGGCCACATCGGCATCCTCGGCGTCGACAAGGACGGCAGCGAGTGGTACCAGGTGACGCTCGGCGGACTCGACGGCTCGTCGATCAGCGGCCACCAGTCGACGCCGGGCAAGGTGATCGGCCCGTCGTTCGCGGCCGACGAGGTGCCCGACGTGATCGAGGCGGTGCTCGACACCTACCGCGCGCAGCGCAGCACCGCTGCCGAGCGCTTCATCGACACCGTGAACCGCATCGGGCTCGATCCGTTCAAGACCGCGGCCAACGCGCAGCGCCGCAGCACCGCCAAGGCCTGACCCATGAAATTCATCGACACCGCCCGCGACCCCTGGCACACCATCACCGGCGAAGACGGCCCGATGGTCACGCTGACGCCCGCGCCGAACAGCCTGCTGACGCTGGCGCAATGGCGCGGCGTGCGCAGCACCTGGCCGGCCGGCATGGCCGTCGGCGTGCAGTTCCCGAACGATGCCGACATCGAAGACCTGGCCGAGGACCTGCCGCGGTTGAGCCTGGTCGTGCTGCACTTCCCGAAGTGGGTCGACGGCCGCGCGTACAGCCAGGCCCGGCTGCTGCGCTCGCGCTACCGCTTCACGGGCGAGGTGCGCGCCACCGGCGAGGTGGTGGTCGACATGATGCCGCTGCTGCAGCGCACCGGCTTCGATGCGGTGCTGCTGCGCGCCGACCAGTCGATCGACATCGCCGAGCGCGCGCTGAACTTCTTCCCCGGCCACTACCAGGCCGACGTCACCGAGCACCGCCCGCTGTTCAAGCGCCCGGCCGGCGAGGAGACGACGAACCGCGAGTTCAACCAGGCGGGCTCGGCCATATGAATGCGGTCACCCTGTACGCCCGCAAGACGGCCGGCTTCGACGAGCGCGTCGCGCACGCGGTGGCGGTGCTGAAGCAGGCCGCGGCCGAGCACCCGGGCCACGTCGTGCAGGCCACCAGCCTCGGCGCCGAAGACATGGTGCTGACCGACCTGATCGCCCGCCACGGCATCCCGATCGCGATCGGCACGCTCGAGACCGGCCAGTTGCACGAGGAAACGCTCGCGCTGGTTCCCCGCATCGAAGCGCGCTACGGCCTGTCGGTCGAGGTCTACCGCCCGGAAGCCGACGCGGTGATCCACTTCGTCAAGAACCACGGCGAACGCGCGATGTACGAAAGCATCGACCTGCGCAAGGGCTGCTGCGGCATCCGCAAGCTGGAGCCGCTGTCGCGCATGCTGGCGCAGCGCAGTGCCTGGGTCACCGGCTTGCGCCGCGAGCAATCGAACAACCGCGGCGAGGTGCCGTTCAGCGAGCCCGACGACAAGGGCCGCATCAAGTTCAACCCGCTGGCCGACTGGAGCTGGAACGACGTGTGGCAGTACATCGCGTCGAACGAGGTGCCGTACAACCCGCTGCACGACCAGTTCATGCCGAGCATCGGCTGCGCGCCCTGCACCCGCGCGATCGCGGTGGGCGAGGACTTCCGCGCCGGCCGCTGGTGGTGGGAAGACGAGAAGGCGAAAGAGTGCGGACTGCACGTGCACGGGGCCGAAGAGGCCGCCGTGTCGATGATCGGAGACCGGAAATGAATGCCCCGCTGACCGTGGAACAACTGCTGCCGCAGCTCGACCACAGCCACCTCGACTGGCTCGAGGAAGAAGCCATCTTCATCCTGCGCGAGACCGTCGCCGCGTTCGAGCGCCCGGCCCTGCTGTTCTCGGGCGGCAAGGATTCGTGCGTCGTGCTGCGCCTGGCCGAGAAGGCCTTCAAATCGAAAGGCGCCGACGGCGAGTACAAAGGCCGCCTGCCCTTCCCGCTGCTGCACGTCGACACCGGGCACAACTTTCCGGAAGTGATCGAGTTCCGCGACCGCCGCATCGCCGAGATGGGCGAGCGCCTGGTCGTCGGCCACCTCGAAGACTCGATCAAGCGCGGCACGGTGCGCCTGTCGCATCCGCTGGAGTCGCGCAACGGCCACCAGACGGTCGCGCTGCTCGAAGCCATCGAGGAACACCGCTTCGACGTGCTGATGGGCGGGGCGCGCCGCGACGAAGAGAAGGCCCGCGCGAAGGAGCGCATCTTCTCGCACCGCGACAGCTTCGGCCAATGGCAGCCGAAGGAGCAGCGCCCCGAGCTGTGGACGCTGTTCAACACCCGCATCAAGCCGGGCGAGCACATGCGCGCGTTCCCGATCAGCAACTGGACCGAGCTCGACGTGTGGCTGTACATCGCCCGCGAGAAGATCCCGCTGCCCAACCTGTACT